>CAMLNW010000019.1 GCA_946481495.1 uncultured Actinomycetes bacterium | reverse complement strand
ACCTCGCGATCACGCCGGACAAGGACTACTACGAGGGCCCGCCCGCCAAGCCGGGCAACAACCTGTTCGGCATCTTCCTCCTCGTCTGCAACCCGGAGGAGCCGGGCGAGGGCAAGACGCTCGAGAGCGCGTCGGAGTTCGTCGTGACCGACAACCAGGGCGAGGAGTTCGAGCCGATCGAGCTGCCCGAGGACAACGCCTTCGCCTACAACGCCCGCGAGCTGACTCCGGGCGCCTGCATCCCCGAGGACGGCAGCGTCGCCCAGCAGGGCCCGACCGCCGGCTCGATGCTGCTGTTCGACTTCCCGCTCGAGAACACCGAGAACCGCCCGCTGGAGCTGGAGATCACCAGCCCGCCGCAGCCTGGTCATCCTTCCGAGACCAAGCGCTTCCATCTAGACCTCTAAGAGAGGTCTAGCGCTTCAGGCCCGCGACTAGAACGCCCTGCGCGGCTGGCGCGGCGGTGGCTCCACCGGCGCCGTTGCGGACGAGCAGGACGGCGACGACGATGCGTGGCTTGCCGGCGGGCGCGTAGGCGGTGAACCAGGCGTCGGTGTTGGCGGGGTCGCCGTCGCGCAGCGCGGCCTCGGGGTCGTCGCCGCGGGTGTCGCCGAGCTCGGCGGTGCCGGTCTTGCCGGCGACGTCGACGCCCTCGACCTGGGCGAGCGTGCCGGTGCCGTAGTCGACGACGCCGAGCATCAGCTTCTCGACCGTCTTCGCGATGTCGGCGGGGATCGCGCGGATACCGCCGGCGCGACTGGAGCGCGGCGTGAGCGTCGGTCGCATGCGGACGCCACCGTTGGCGATCGTCTGGGCGACGGTGGCCATCTGGAGGGTCGTCGCGAGTGTCTGAAACTGGCCGATCGCCGTTGAGCCAACCTCGAGCGGGCTAACGATCGCCGATGCGTCGGGGATCGTGCTCGGCAGCGCCCCGGGGATCTCTGGGTCCTCGTTCCAGCCAAACTGCTCGGCCTCCTCGACCAGCTGCTGGGCGCCGACCTCGACCCCGAGCGGGGCGAAGACGGAGTTGCACGAGTGGGCGAAGCTGTTCGCGAAGTCGCCACCGCACGACTCGCCGCTCGCGTTGGCGAGCTCGACGCCGTCGATCGTCGCCGCGGTCTCGATCGGGAACTCGTCGGACAGCTTGACCTTGCCGGCCTCCAGCGCCGCCGCGGCCGTCACGATCTTGAACGTCGATCCCGGCGGCTGGGGCGCCGAGAACGCGACGCCGGCGAGCGCCAGGATCTCGCCGCTACGCGGATCGAGCGCCGCTACGCCGCCGAGGCGGCCCGCCAGGGCGACGTCGGCGGCCTCCTGGACGCCGGTGTCGATCGTTGTCTTGACCGGCTTGCCCGGTCGCGGCTCGCTGCGCGCCAGCACGCGGCTGCCGGCGAGCAGCTCGCCGCCAGGCTTGCCGGCGAGCTGATCCTCGAAGACGCGCTCGAGCCCGCTGACGCCGACCGGCGTGCCTTCGGGGAAGCCGCGCGAGTAGAGCTTCTCCTGCTCCGCGGCGTCGGTCGGCGCCTCGAGCGCGCCGGCAATCGAGGAGGCCACGGCGAGCGGCGAGCCGCGGCCGTCGGCGGGCCCCTCGGCGAGCACCTGGCCGTCGGCCGTCAGCAGCTTGGCGCGCTCCGGGGCGGTCGTGCGACGGCTGAGCGCGACACCGGGCGCCAGGCCCGGGAAGACGAGGTGGGGCCGCCAGTCGACGGCGCCGTCGACGACCGGCAGCTCGACCTGGCCCTCGACCGGCCCGAATGCGGCGGTGTGGGCGGTGACGGGCAGGCGGGCGACGTCGCCGTCGGTCTCCGGGTCAGCGATCGCCAGGCGTTGCGTCGTGGCCGTCGCGGCCGCGTCGCCGTACGCGGTGGCGAACTGGTCACGCGAGATCGCCGCGCGCGTCTCGGCGGAGAGCAGGCGGTGCATCGCGGCGTAGTCCTCCTTCTGCCAAGCAGCAGAGAAGGCGCGCGCGACGCGCTCGGTGTCGGAATCGTGGCCGCCGCCGACAGTCAGCCCGAGGACGAATGCCAGCACCGCGAGCACCGCCGCGGCGGGCAGCGCGCGGTGGGTGAGGCGCCGCCGTCGCTCGAGGGTCAGGTCAGCCGGCACGGTTGGCAGGAGGCTACCGTCCAGCCCCCATGACTCCGCTCGACTGGATCATCGTCGTCTTCGCGGCAGGGATGGTCGTGGCCGGCTACGGGCGTGGTCTGATCGTCGGCGGACTGGCGCTGCTCGGCTTCGCGATCGGTGCCTTCGCCGGGGCGCGGATCGGGCCGATGCTGCTCGAGGAGGGCTCGAGCTCGCCGTGGGCGCCACTGGTCTCGCTGATCTGCGTGCTGCTGCTCGGGGCGCTCGTCGCGACTTTGCTCGAGGTGCTCGGGATCCAGCTCCGGCGCGGCCTGCGCGGACCGCTGGGCGTCGCCGACGGGATCGGTGGGGCATTGCTCGTCGGGGCACTGGCGCTCGCGATCGCCTGGATCCTCGGCGCTGTCGCGCTCCAGACGCCGGGCGCGCGCGAGCTACGCGAGCCGATCCAGCGCTCGCTGATCTTGCGCGAGCTGAACGCCGTGCTGCCGCCGTCGGGGCCGATCTTGCGCGCGCTGGCGCGCTTCGACCCGCTGCCGCAGCTGTCGGGGCCGGGAGCCAACGTGTCGCCGCCCGACAGGGCGATTGCGCGCGACCCCGAGGTGCGAGCGGCCGGCGAGAGCGTCGTGCGCGTGCTCGGAACCGCCTGCGGGCTCGGTGTCCAGGGATCGGGCTGGATCGCGGGCGACGGCATCGTCGTGACCAACGCTCACGTCGTCGCCGGCCAGGAGGACACCGTCGTCGACGTCGGTGGCGACGGGGGAGAGCTCGACGCCGAGCCGATCTGGTTCGACGTCCGCAACGACGTCGCCTTGCTGAGCGTGCCGGAGGCGTCCGGCAGCGCGGCGCTCGGGCTTGTCGAGAGCCCCGGTGAGGGAACCTCGGGCGCGGTGCTCGGCTTTCCCGAGAACGGGCCGTTCGACGTCCGAGCCGCGCGGATCGGCGCGACGCGCACAGCGCTCAGCCGCGACGCCTACGGCCGCGGGCCCGTCCAGCGTCCGATCACGACATTTCGCGGGCTGGTGCGGTCAGGCAACTCCGGCGGACCGGTCGTCGACGGCGACGGCCGGGTGATCGGGACGGTGTTCGCGTCGGCGACGGAGTCGCGCCAGCCGGAGGGGTTCGCGGTGCCGAACGCGGTCGTCGCGGACGCGCTCGCGCGAGCGAGCGGCCAGGTCGATACCGGGCCTTGTGTCCATTAGGGCCGCCTGGTCCGCTAGAAATGGGCGTCTTGCGCCGCTGCTCCCTCCATCTGGCCGCGATCGCGTCCGTGTTCGTTCTGACGCTGCTGGCTGTGTCGACCGCTGAGGCGGCGGCCAAGCCACCCAACCCCTGCCTCGACCGCGCCCAGCGAGCGAAGCTGAACTGCCCCGACTTCCAGATCAGCAAGCCGTTCGGGCTCACCGCCGACCCCTTCGTCTGGCCTGGCCACGTGGTGCTGCGTGCCGGCAACTCGATCAACAGCGTCGGTCGCGGCCCCGCCGAGCTGCTCGGCATCCGCGACAGCCGTTACGGCATGCGTGGCCGCCAGCGGATATACCGCCGCAACGGCGGCAAGATCGGCATCACCACCGGCGCGCGGCTGACCTTCAAGGCGATTCCCGGCCAGGGCAGCTACTGGAAGTACCTCTACGCGGCCAAGTTCGAGCTCTTCCGCCGCGACGGCGAGGGCCGCCGCGCCAACCGCGTCCGTCGCGGCCCGAAGGTCAGTTACTGCCTACGCGACCTCGATCACAGCCATCCGGGCCTGCCGCGCTCGCCGCGCACCTACGTCTATCCCGCCTGCAACCAGTCGCCGAAGACGCGCAAGGTCACGCTCGGCACCTCGGTCGGCTGGTCGGACGTCTACCCGCCCGCCTACCACGAGCAGTGGATAGACGTGACCGGTCTGCGCGGCTGCTTCGACTACGTCCACACCGTCGATCCGCGCAACGGCATCTACGAGTCCAACGAGCGCAACAACAAGGCGTCGGTGACGGTGCGCCTGCCGTTCGAGCCCGGCCCGCAACGCTGTCCCGGTCGTAAGTCGGATGCTCCGCCAGCCCGTAGCGAAGACGTGCCTGTCGGCTACTGAGCGAGGGGCCAACCTGTAACCGAGGTGGCGCACTCTTGTCGCGCGACCGACCCCACCGCGCGCGCCGCATATACCAGGTTCCAGGAATGCTTCGAGTGAGCGACAGCCGATTTCTGATCGCGGTCGTCGCGGCGCTCCTCATAGCCGTATTCGCAGGTGCGTTCAGCACCCCGCCATCTCAGGACGTTCCGTCGTACGCGCTCGACTCCTCACTTGTCTATCGCCTGGAGATTGGAGCTACGTTCTTCCTAGCTCTGTACGCGCTCACGGTTCTCGTCCGACTGGCGTCACATGGATTGACGCCGAGCCGGGTGAGTACCACCGCGGTAGACCTTCCCCAGATGATGGATACCTTTGGAGCGGTCAGTGGGGAGCTTGACGCGGACCGGACTGCCATAGACGATATGCTTGGTACGGTCGATGATCATGCAATGCGGATCGCCTCTCTCGAGCGATTGATCAAGGATCACGAAAGGGACGTTTGATGTCGACGACGACGCGAGATACTTCGCCGCCGAAGAACGAGCGCCGTATGTCGGATGCTGATTTTGAGCGCCTTACCCGTGCCCGGGCAAATCTACGTTTGGCTCACGCTTATGGGGATCTAAGGCGGCAGCAGCTTGCCTTGCTCAGGCACCAGCTAGGCCTCTCTGCCTAGCGGATCGTCGGCGGCTGATCGCCGCGCCCGGGTGGGGGGTCGACGGCGGGCGGGGGCTCCTCGACGACGGGCGGCTCCTCGACGACTGGGTCGGGCTCGGGCTCGGATGCCGGCGGCGTCTTGGTGGGCGTCTTGGTCTGAGGCTGGGTGTCGGGCGCCTCTGTCTGAGGGGCGGAGGACGGGGTTCCGCCGCCGGAGGGCGCGTCCTGTGGCGTCTCGGCGACTGCCTCGGCCGCCGGAGTGTCGACTCCGTTCGACTGCTTGGGCTTCTTCTTGACGACCTTCTTCTTCGCGGGCTTGTCGGGCGGCGGGTCGGCGACCGTCTCGACGGTCGTCGCCGCGGGCTCGGCCGGCGTCGGCGGGTCGTCCTGGCCGAGCACGGCCGTCGTGACGACGGCGAGCAGCGCGGCGGCGCCCAGCCCGGCGGCGGCCATCAGGCGCCGGCGACGCTTCTTGCCGGCGACCGGCTCCAGCGCCCGGTAGAGCGACGGCATGCCGGGCTGGATGCCGGCCGGGTCGTGGGCCGCGGCGCGCTCGGCGATCGTCTCGCTCCAGTCGCTGCCGGTCAGCTCGGCGGCCTTCGCCAGCGTCTCCTTGAACAGCCAGGGCCCGGCGGCGATTGGCGCCCAGGCGCGGTAGGAGGTGCCGGCCTCCTGCATCGCCTCGAGGCCGAGGCGGCAGGTGTGGCAGGTCGACATGTGGCCGTCGAGCCAGGCCGCGTCGTCGCTCTCGACGTCGAGCTGGCCGTCGTCGCGCATCGCGATCAGCGGCAGCGCGCGCTCGCACTCCGGCGAGGACATCGCGATCGAGGAGAGCGTCTCGCCGCGCAGCTCGTCGCGCAGCTTGATCCGGGCGCGCGAGATCAGCTGGGCGACCGAGTTGCGGTTCATGTCCATGATCTCGGCGATCTCGTCGTAGGACAGCTCCTCGAGCTCGCAGAGCGCGAGCGCCTCGCGCTGGCGCTCCGGCAGCCGCTCGTTGGCGGCGCGGATCTCGTCCTGCTGGGACTCGAGCAGCAGCTTGCGGTCCGGGTCGTCGCCGGGGTCGCCGGGATCGAGGCCGAAGCCGCCGCCGGCCGCCGCTCCGATCGGCGCCGCCGTCTCGGGGATCGCGTCGCTCGGCTCGGCGCGCTTGCGCTTCTGCATCAGGTCGTAGCTGGCGTTGCGCGTCGCGGTGAAGAGGTAGGAGCCGAAGGCGAGGTCGCGGCCCTCGAGCTTCGGCAGCCGCCGCATCACGTTGACGAAGGCGTCCTGGACCGCGTCGGCGGCGTCGTCCTCCGACGTCGTCAGGCGGTAGGCGAGGTTGTAGGCGCGCCGCTCGTAGCGCTCGTAGAGCGTTGCGAACGCGCCTCCGTCGCCGGCAGCCGCGGCTCTAGCCAGCCGCGCCTCCTCGGCCGCCAGGGCCGCGTCGGAGGGGTCGCTGGTGGCAGCCTGGGCGGCCATCGGAAGCAAGGTAGCGCGCCTGCGCTCGCCGAGCCAGGGCCACTGGAGTGCCGGAGCCCGCGGCGAGAAGGTCGGATAGGGGGACGAGGACAGCTGCATCTGTCCCTTCCAACGGGCGTCGCCGTGCGGAATTACGCCCTACGGCGGCCATCTGCGTATCGTGGGGGCCTCGTTATGGGCAAGACACTCGTAGTAGCGGAGAAGCCATCGGTCGCGCGAGACCTCGCGACGGCGCTGCCTGGATCCTTCACCCAGGGCAAGGACAAGGCCTTCCTCGAGGGCGACGACTACGTGATCACCTGGGCGGTCGGGCACCTCGTCGGGCTGGCCGAGCCGGACGCCTACGACCCGAAGCTGAAGAAGTGGCGCTTCGCCGACCTGCCGATCGTCCCGGACGAGTTCAAGCTGATCCCCAACGACGAGCGCGCCGCGAAGCAGCTGAAGGTGATCCACCGCCTGATGGCGCGCGAGGACGTCGACGTGATGATCAACGCCTGCGACGCCGGTCGCGAGGGCGAGCTGATCTTCGTCTACGTCTATGAGACGGGGAAGATCCAGCCGCCGGTCAAGCGGCTCTGGCTGTCTTCGATGACGCGCAAGGCGATCGAGGACGCGTTCAGCCGCCTGCGCGACGGCGAGGAGATGAAGCCGCTCGAGGACGCCGCCCGCTCGCGTTCGGAGGCCGACTGGATCGTCGGCATGAACGCGACCCGCGCCGCATCGATCCGCCTGCGCGCCGCCTTCGACGGCGCGGTCTCGCTCGGCCGCGTGCAGACGCCGACGCTCGCGCTGATCGCCCGCCGCGAGGAGGAGATCCGCGCCTTCAAGCCCGAGCCGTACTGGCTCGTCGAGGCGAACTTCGCGGCGTCCGGCGAGCGCAACTACACCGGTCGCTACCTGGGCGGCAAGCGCGTCAAGGAGGACGAGGCCCTAAAGATCGTCGAGGCCGTCAAGGGCAACGACGGCGCCATCACCAAGCTCGAGAAGAAGAAGGAGACCGAGAAGGCCCAGCTTCTCTACGACCTCACCTCGCTCCAGCGTCACGCCAACACGCTGCACGGCTTCTCCGCCCGCCGCACGCTCGCCGCTGCGCAGAAGCTCTACGAGGAGCACAAGGCGCTCACCTACCCGCGTACGAACTCGCGCTACCTGACCGGCGACATGGTCCCCGACATCAAGGACGTCGCCGAGCTGGTCGGCCACAACCCGGCCTACACCAAGGCCTCGGAGTACGTCCAGTCGCTGTCGGAACTGCCGCTGGGCCGCGTCGTCAACGACGAGAAGGTCCAGGACCACCACGCGATCATCCCGACCAAGTCCGAGCACGATCTGTCGAAGATGGGCGCCGACGAGCTGAAGATCTACGACCTCGTCGTCAAGCGCTTCCTGGCCGTCTTCCACCCCGACGCGGAGTTCGAGCGGACACGCGTCGAGACGACCGTCGAGGAGAACGTCTTCCGCACCAGCGGCCGCGTGCTGATCGTTCCCGGCTGGCGCGCCGTCTACGGCGAGGAGGCCCAGGGCGAGGGCAAGAAGGACGACGACTCGGGCGGTGACCAGATGCTGCCGAAGCTCGAGGCCGACGAGATCGTCGCGACGCTCGCGGTCGAGTCGCTGCGCAAGGAGACCCAGCCGCCGCGCCGCTACACCGAGGCATCGCTGCTCGCCGCGATGGAGACCGCCGGCAAGGACATCGAGGACGTCGACCTGCGCGAGGCGATGAAGGACTCCGGCATCGGCACGCCGGCGACGCGCGCGTCGATCATCGAGCGGCTGCTCGGCGTCGGCTACATCGAGCGCGACGGGCGGGCTCTGCACGCGACCGAGAAGGGTGTGCAGGTGATCCGCCTGCTCGGCCAGCACGCGCTGACCTCGCCCGAGCTGACCGGCGACTGGGAGCACCGTCTCGGCCTGATCGAGCAGGGCGAGGACTCACGGCCCGCGTTCATGAAGGACATCGCCAAGTTCATCGGCGACACCGTCGAGGAGCTCGACAAGCTCAAGGGCGTCAAGATCGAGCGCGCGAAGCTCGGCCCCTGCCCGGTCTGCGGCCGCGAGGTCGTCGAGAACCGCAAGGGCTACTCGTGCTGGTCGCGCGAGGACCCGGGCTGCGGCTTCGTGATCTGGAAGCAGAAGGCGCGCAAGAACCTGCCGGTCTCGGTCGCCAAGGAGCTCATGGCGAGCCTGAAGGAGTCGCTCGAGCGCGGCGACGAGGCGCCGATCGGCCGCACCGCCAAGCAGGTCACGGGCTTCAAGGGCCGCTCCGGCCGCAGCTTCCGCGCGAAGCTGAAGATCGAGCGGCGCGAGGACGACCCGAACCGCTGGAAGGTCGAGTTCGACGAGGAGTGGGCGACGATGTCCGCCAAGGAGCGCGAGGAGGCCGCCGCGGCGGCCGAGGAGGCGATCGCGGCCAAGAACGGCGACGGCGACAGCCCCGCTCCCGAGATCGCCGAGCCCGAGCGCGCAGCTAGCTGAAGTCGTTGGCTTCCAGCGCGGTCGCCAGCCGCGGTGGGCCGCTCTCGTCGAGCCACGCCACGCGGCCAGGCCAGTAGGGGTTCGACGGATCGCTGCCGTCATGGAACGAGTCCTCGTACATCCAGCTGCCGGTGTTGGTGAGCTGGGTGCCGCCGGGGAGTAGCCAGCCGTCGCCATCGCCGGGCAGTGGGCCGGCGCGGTGGGTGTGGCCGAAGACGACGTGGTCGGCGTCGATGTCGAGCCGTTCGACGACGTCGGCCATCGCGGCGAGACCGCCGTCGCGTAGCGCGACGGCCGAGATCTCAGGGCGGAAGGGACCGAGCCCGGCGGCGTTGATCGCCGCGACAGCGGCCGGGATCGCGGCGCGGCCGATCAAAGCCGCGCTCAGACGTGCGGCGCGGCCGTTGCCGTTCCCGTTGGTCGCGAGCTGCCAGACGTTGCGCGAGAGGTTGTTGCGGCGCAGCGCGGGGTGGGCGCGCGCGTTCTGCGCCAGTGAATGCGCGAGCGCGTAGATCGGGCCGAGGATCGCCTCGTAGTCGGCGGTGCTCCGCGGACCGTCGGGTCCGAGATGGGTTCCGAAGCGCTCGACGCCAGCGGCGATCAGGCACTCGACGCGCGGCACGGTCAGGTGGGCGTCGAGGTAGTGGCCGTGGGTCGCGTAGACGTCGTCGCGCAGCCAGACGCCGGGGTAGGCGACGGTCAGCTCGCTGCGCGGCATCAAACCGGCGATGCGATCGGCGAGGTCGCCGGGGCGCGGCGGATGGTCGCCGGCGATCGTCAACGGGCCGACGCCCGCCAGCCGCTCGCGTTCCAGCGCCGGGGCGACGAGCTGGTGGTCGTGGTTGCCGGGAACGATCACCACGGGCTTGCCGGCGGTCACGTCGCCGATAGCGCTGAGCACCGGCGCCACGTCGTCGAGAACCGCGGTCGCGGGGCGCTCGCGCAGCTCGATCAGGTCACCGAGCACGACGAGCCGGTCGGCTTCCTCAGCGACCGCCAGCAGCCGCTCCAGCGCCCGCGGCCGGCGCGCCAGATCGGCCTCGGACACGGTGCCGAGGTGGAGGTCGGACACGATCGCGGTCGCCACGGGGCCATCTTGGCAGGCGCACCCTGCGCGTCCTGTCGCAAAGGGGCCTATCCTGGTCGCCCGCGTGTCCACCTTCTGCCGCCACAACCGCTTCACCGCTGACTGCCCGATCTGTTCGAAGGGCACGGTGTTGGAAGGTGGGGGACGGCGGGCACCACGCAAGGCCAGCAGCTCTGGCGAGCCGCGCAAGCGTTCGAAGGGCGCGACGCCCGCGTTCACCGGACCGCACGTCGCCGGTCCGGCGCGGCGTGACGAAGACGATGCGCTCTACCTGATCCGGTTGGAGCGCGTGCCCGGTGGTGTCCGGCTTGGGGAGTGGCGCGGATCGGCGCTTTCGCCGAGCGCGCCGGTGTTGCCGGCTGAGGACCTGGCTGACCTGGTTGCCCGCTCGGGCGACGCGCTGCAGGCGCGCGACGCGGCCAAGCTGGTCGCGGCGCTCGAGACGGCGGCGGACCCTGGCGCAAGCGGGCACGCTGGCATCAGCCGCGGCCGCAGCGGCGACTTCAAGGAGGAGCTGCGCGTCGAGGCGCTCGAGGACGGACAGCTGCGCGTCGCCCGCTGGGTGCTGCGTCCGGTGGTCGGCTGGGAGCTCCAGGACGCGCCGCCGATGCTGCCCGCGGCGCGCTACGCGGAGGCACTTGGCGACGCTGCTCGCCGTGGTCTGATCGCCGCCGCATCCGCGCCCGCGACGCCGCAGCTCTGACCGTCCCGGCCAGGCCGTATACCTGACGGCCCGATGCCGTTGAAGCTCGTAACCGGTCCCGCCAACGCCGCCAAGGCAGGCGAGGTGCTGGGCGGGTTGCGGGCAAGGGTGGACGAGGAGCCGTTGCTGGTTGTGCCGGCCTTCGAGGACGTCGAGCACAACCAGCGCGAGCTGGCGGCGCGTGGGGCGGTTTTCGGCGTCCACGTCGTGCGCTTCAAGCGGCTGTTCGGCCAGATCGCGCGGCGGGCCGGGGTGCGCGGACGGGCGGCGTCCCGGCTGCAGCGCGAGCTGATCGTCGCCGACGCCGTGCGCGCGGCAAAGCTCGACGTGCTGGCCGAGTCGGCCGAACGGCCCGGCTTCGTCCGCGCCGCGACGCGCTTCGTCGCCGAGATCGAGCGCTCGCTCGCCGACCGGTCGGCGGCTGGACCCGCGATGGTCGAGCCGGCGCGGATGACACAGGCGCTGCGTGCCTGGGCGGGCGAGGGGCCACGGCGGCGCCATGTGGACGAGATCGCCGAGATCTACCGTCGCTATCGCGAGCGGCTCGACGGCGCGGGTCTGGTCGACGACGAGCTGTACGCCTGGTCGGCGATCAGCGCGCTCCGCGAGAGCCCCGAGAGTTGGGGGCGGACACCGGTCTTCGCCTACGGCTTCGACGACTTCACGCCACTCGAGCTGGCGGCGCTGGGGGCGCTGGCGAACGACGTCGGGGTCGACGTGACCGTCTCGCTGCCTTGGGAGCCGGATCGCGAGACGTTCCGGGCGACCGCCGGGACGTATGGAGAGCTGCTCGCGCTCGGCGCCGAGGAGACGCTGCTCCAGCCGCTCTCGGACCACTACGACAAGCGCTCCCAGAAGTCGCTCCACGCGCTCGAGCGGCGGCTGTTCGAGGACTCGACCGCCAAGATCGATCCCGGCGACGCCGTTCGCGTCCACCTCGCCGGCGGCCGCCGTGCGGAGATCGAGCTGTGCGCCGCCGAGGTGCTGGCGCTGCTGCGCGAGGGGGCCGCGCCCGGCGACGTCGTGGTGGTGCTGCGCGACCCGCGCCCCTACGCCTCGACGATCGAGCAGGTCTTCGGCGCCTACGGGATCCCGTACTCGATTGACCGCCGCATCCCGCTGCGCCACACCGGCGTCGGCCGCGGGCTGCTCGCGCTGCTGCGCTGCGCCGCCGGGACCGGCACGGCCGACGACCTGCTCGCCTACCTGCGCACCCCCGGCCGCCTACGCGAGCCGATCTACGCCGACCGGCTCGAGGTGGCCGCGCGCCGCGACGGCGCGTCGACCGCCGCTCGCGCGCGCGAGCTGTGGGACGGCTGGGCGGAGCGCGACGGCATCGGCCCGTTCCCGCTGACCGAGATCGACCGGATCGCATCGCTGCGCGAGGACCCCGACGCGCTGCTCGACGAGATCGCCAAGCACGCTGGGCGCCTGTTCTCCGGCCCATACCGCCGCCAGGCCCACGTGCTCGAGGGGGCGGAGCTCGACGACGCGAGAGCCTTCCAAGCTCTCGGTTCCGCGCTGCGTGACATGCGCGCGCTAGTCCGCACCGGTGGGCGGATCGACTTCGCGCGGATCGAGGAGACGCTCGCCGGGCTCGAGGTCTTCGTCGGTGAGGAGGCCCAGCCCGGGCGCGTCGCCGTCGCCTCGCCGCTGGCGATCCGCGCACGGCGTTTCGCCGCCGTCTTCGTCTGCGGTCTCCAGGAGGGCGAGTTCCCGGCGGCCGCGAGCTCGGACCCCTTCCTCTCCGACGCCGACCGCCGCGAGATCGCCACCGCCAGCGGGCTGGTCCTGCCGCTGCGCGAGGACCAGCTCGAGCGCGAGCGGTATCTCTTCTACGTCTGCGCGTCGCGCGCCGAGCGGCGGCTCGTGCTGAGCGCGCGGGTCAGCGGCGAGGAGGGGGAGGCCGAGCAGCCGTCGTTCTTCCTCGACGACGTCGAGCGGATCTTCCCGGGGCTGCGCGCGGCGGCGCGGCGGCGCTCGCTCGCCGACGTCACCTGGACACCGGAGGAGGCGCCGACCGACGCCGAGTGGGAACGCGCGGTCGCGGCCCAGCGCCAGGCGCCGCCGCCCGAGCCGGTCGGGCCGATCGCGCTCGACGCCGCGCTGGCCGCTTTGCGCGACCGCGGCGCCGTGTCGCCGACCGCCGTCGAGCGCTTCGCCGGCTGTCCGGTCAACTGGCTGATCGAGGACGTGCTCAAGCCCGTCGCGCTCGAGCCCGACCCCGAGCGGCTCGTCCAGGGCGCGTTCGCCCACGACGTGCTCGAGCTGACCTACTCGCGGCTGCGCGAGCAGACCGACGACCGCCGGATCACCGAGGCCAACCTCGGCCGCGCCGAGGCGATCATGCTGGAAGCGCTCGCCGAGGAGGTCGACCGCCGCGGCGCTGTCATGCGCGGCCCGCGGATGCGCGCGGCAGTGCGGCGGCTCGAGTTCCAGCTGCTGCGCCACCTCGCCTACGAGTCGACCAGCACGTCGGAGTTCGAGCCCGAGCACCTCGAGCTGGCGTTCGGCCTGCCCGACGCCGAGCATCCCGAGGTCGAGCTGGAGGGTGGGCTGCGCGTGCGCGGCAAGATCGACCGCGTCGACCGTCGCGGCGACAAGGTCGCGGTGCGCGACTACAAGAGCGGCAAGGTCGGCGACTACAGCGCCGCGAACTGGCCGAGCAAGGGCCGGTTGCAGGCCGCGCTCTACATGCTCGTCGCCGAGCGGCTGCTCGGGGTCGAGGCGGTCGCCGGGCTCTACACGCCGCTGTCCGGCGACAACCGCCGCCCGCGCGGCGCGCTGAACGCCGACTACGCCGAGCAGCTCGGCGGCGACTTCTTCGGCAACGACGTGCTCTCCGACGAGGAGTTCGCCGCGCTGCGCGACTGGGCCGGCGCGGCGATCGCCACCGCCGCGGCCGAGATGGGGGAGGGCAAGCTCTGCTCGAAGCCCGACTCGTGCGCCTACCGCGGCGGCTGCTCGCATCCCTCGATCTGCAGGATCGAGCGGTGAGCGGGCGCGGCTTCACCGACGAGCAGCTGCGCGCGATCGAGCGCCGCGACGGGGGTCTGCTGGTGGCTGCGGGCGCCGGGTCGGGCAAGACGTCGGTGCTCGTCGAGCGCTTCGCGCGCGCGGTGATCGAGGACGGCGTGGCGGTCGACGCGATCCTTGCGATCACCTTCACCGAAAAGGCCGCCGCCGAGCTGAAGGGGCGCGTCCGCGACCGCTTCGCCGACGCCGGCCTGCACGCCGAGGCGCGCGCCGCCGAGGGGGCCTTCATCTCGACGATCCACGGCTTCTGCTCGACGATCCTGCGCGCCCACGCGCTCGCCGCCGGGATCGACCCCGAGTACCGCGTGCTCGACCAGCTCGAGGCCGACCGGCTCGGGGTGGAGGCCTTTGACGGCGCGCTCGCCGCGTTCCTGCACGACGACGCCGGCCCGGAGCGGCTGCGGCTCGTCGCCGCCTACACGCCCGAGCGCCTGGCGACGATGACGCGCACCACCTACGCCCACCTGCGCAGCCAGGGCGAGGAGCGTCCGGAGTTGCCGGAGATCGAGCCGGTGCGGGCGGCGGGGGAGGAGGATCGTCTGGAGCGCGCGGCGCGGACCGCCCTCGCCGAGCTGGACGGTGCGAAGGACGGCGTCAGGGTGGCGGAGGCGCGCGAACGCCTCGAGCACTGTTTGGAGCGGCTGTCGCGCGAGGACGGCGCCGACCTGCTCGAGCTCGCGAAGCTGAAGGTGGGCAAGAGCGCCGGGGCGCTCAAGACGGAGGCCTTCGACGAGTACCGCGCCGCCTTGGAAGCGCTGGCGGCGCTCGTCGCGCACCAGGAGGAGCTGCGCGTCCATCCGCTGCTGCGCGATCTGCTGCGCTCATACGGCGAGCGCCACGCCCGCCTGAAGCGGGACCGCTCGGGTCTCGACTTCGACGACCTCGAGCTGATCGCCGATCGCCTGCTGCGCGAGGACCCGGTGGTGAGCGAGCGCTGGTCGCGGCGCTTCCAGCACGTGATGGTCGACGAGTTCCAGGACACCAACCCGCTCCAGAACCAGCTGCTCACCCGGATCGCCGGCGACCGCCTGTTCCGCGTCGGCGACGAGTTCCAGTCGATCTACCGCTTCCGCCACGCCGACGTGTCCGTCTTCCGCGAGCAGGCCGAGCGGGCGCGCGCCGACGGCCGTTTCGAGGCGCTGACCGCGAACTTCCGCAGCCGCCCCGAGGTGCTCGACGCGATCGACCTGCTGTTCGGCTCGGTCTGGGGCGAGCGCTTCCCGCGCCTGACGGCCGGGAGCGACGGTGGCGCCCCCGCCAACAACCCCTGCGTCGAGCTGATCGTCGCCGACCGCCAGCAGAACAGCGCGCGCTGGCGCGAGCGGTTCGCGGCGGAGGCTGAGGTCGGCGGGCCGTCGCCGGAGCTCGCCTTCGGCGAGTCGCTGCGCGACGTCGTTCCCGGCCGAGCCGCCGAGGCCCGGATGCTCGCCAAGCGGATCGACGACCTGATCGCGAGCGGCCGCTTCGCCGCCGCCGACGTCGTCGTGCTCGTCCGCGCCACGACCCACCTAGCCGCCTACGAGCGCGCGCTCGAGGACCGCGGCATACCGACCTACGTGATGGGCGGCCGCGGCTACTGGTCCCAGCAGCAGGTCGGCGACCTGCGCGCCTACCTCTCCGCGCTCGCCAACCCGCTCGACGACCTCGCGCTCTACACCGCGCTCGCCTCACCATTCGGCAACGTCTCCCTCGACGCCCTCATCGTCCTCAAGACCGCCGCCCAGCGCCGTCGCGTCGAGCCCTGGGTTCTGCTCTCCGAATTGGCGGGGGATGGAAGCCCGAGCAGCGATTCCCAAGCGGATCGGGCTTCCATCCCCCGCCACGACCTCGCGGCCGATCTCTCACCCGAGGACGCCGCGCGTGCCAAAGCCTTCGCCACCCTCCTCGCTTCCGAGCGCGCCACCGCCCCCCGCGCCTCGCTCGAGACGCTGATCGACCGCGGCGTCACCCGCTCCGGCTACGACCTCCACCTGCTCGCCCAGCGCGCCGGCCGCCGCCGGATGGCCAACGTCCGCAAGCTGATGCGCCTCGCGCGCGAGTTCGAGGCCGAGGAGGGGCGTGATCTGCGCGCCTTCATCGACTACGTCGCCGAGCGCGACGAGCTCGGCGACCGCCAGGGCGAGGCCCCGCTCGAGCCCGAGGACGTCCAGGCCGTCCGCCTGATGACGGTCCACCGCGCCAAGGGCCTCGAGTTCCCCGTGGTCTGCGTCGCCGACCTCGGCAAGCCCGGCCGCGAGGACCGCTCCGCCCTTCAGATATCGGACGACGGCAGTGTCGGCATCAGCCTCGCCCAGCTCGGCGGCGGCAGCGTCGCCAGCTCCCGCCTGAGGGAGATCCGCGAGCGCCAGAAGCTGGCCGACGAGGAGGAGGAGAAGCGCGTCTTCTACGTAGCCGCGACCCGCGCCGAGCGGCACCTGATCCTCAGCGGCGGCACCGACCTCGCCAAGATCGACGAGGAGAAGCCGCTCGAGGAGCCGATGCGCTGGATCTGGCGCGCCCTGGCGCCAGGAATCGGCGACATCGAGACCACGGCGGTCATCGAGCACGACATCGATGGAAGGGGGGTGGAGGTCCGCTGCACCGTCCTGCGCCCCGACTCCGTCGACGCCGTGCTGCCCGCCGCCGACCGCGCTCCCAAGCCGCCCGAGCAGCCACCGGCCGGTCTCGACGCGCTCGACGCGCCGGCCCTCGCCGCCGTCCCGCCGCCAACCGCCCTCCCGGTCAGCCGCGTCAGTTACTCCGGCCTCCAGCGCCACCGCGAGTGCGGCTACCGCTTCTACCTCGAGCGCTCGCTGCGCCTCCCGCGCGGCGACGCCCTACCGCTGCCCGACGCGCCCCCGGAGGAGCCGATCGACGCCCTGCCGCCAACCGTCCGCGGCTCGATCGCCCACGAGCTACTGGAGAACATCGACTTCGCCCAACCCGCCACACCCACCGCCGACGACGTCGCGGCCCTGATCGAGCGCTACCGCGAGCCCGTCCGCGACCACGAGGTCGCCGATCTGATCGACCTCTTTACGGCCTTCGCCAACTCCCCGTTGCGCGAGCGCCTAGCGGCCGCCAACCACGTCCGCACCGAGCTCCCCTTCGCCTTCCAGCTCACTCCCGACACCGCCGCCGGCCGCAGCCTGCTCGTCAACGGCATCGTCGACGTCCACGCCACCGAGCCAGACCGCACCCTGATCCTCGACTACAAGTCCGACCGCCTCGAAGGCCGCGACCCCACCGAGGTCGTCGAGTCCGGCTACGACATCCAGCGAACCGTCTACGCCCTCGCCGCCCGCCACGCCCAAGCCCCCCTCGTCGAGGTCACCTACCTCTTCCTAGAGCGCCCCAACGACCCCGTCTCCACCACCTACGAAGCCACCGATCTCTCAACCCTCGAAACCCGTCTCCGCGACCTCGCCACCCCCGTAGCCACCGGCCAATTCAAACCCACCGACAACCCCCACCACACCCTCTGCGCCGACTGCCCGGGTCAACCGGGACTGTGTTCATGGCCGCCCGAGCGGACTATGGCTCTCTTCGCCCAATCGAGTCAGGGCTAAACGCCGCTAGTCCGAGTCTCGCGTGGCTAGGCGGGCCGGGCTACAACTGCTTCAAGGTGAACTTCGCGAATGGTGTGCCTTTGGCGTGAATGGCTCGATAGTGCTGGTCCGCAAGCACGAAGGAGGCGCAAACGCGCTGTGCAAGCGATTGGCCCTTCCGTACCTGCGCGAGGAGCGCCGAATAAAACGCCATGTCGAATGCGGTAAGCGCAGCTGGCGTTACCTTCGCGTTGGAGGCGATCACCATCGATGCGCCTGCGGCCTTCAGACCGGCATGCCACGCCGCGCTCTGGAACTCGCATCCCGTCGATATAACTACGGCGGGAATGGTTCCACCGGCCTTCTGCGTCTTGTCGGCGAGCTCGCTCGCCTCGACCCGCTTCTTAGAGATGCCCACATCGAGTTGAGTCGTGTTGCCGTGCCCGATGATGTGCAAGATGTGGGCCTCGGCGGTAGCCGCGCGGTAGAAGTGTGCTGGCTTATAGGCGCGAGCGAGGTTCACGTTGGCTCGTGAATATCCCTTTCCGAAATCGTCTTGGTTCCGGAATAGCCCAAGCGCGCTTACGAGGAACGAAGACTCCATCTCGCTCATGAGATCGACGAGCCCGCCGCAATTGATCACGCTGATATCAAGAACCTGTGACCCTATGAGACGAGTCTCGCATCTGCGTCGGAGGACCTACTAGCCAGCGGGGCAAAGCGCGCCATGGTCTCAGCGCAGCGGCAGCTGGACCACTTTGTCGACAGCGTCCGATCGGAACGGCGATCCGATGATCCCGAGCTTCATGGCATACAGCGCGTTAAATGCGTGCGTATCGGCCGCCGCCGACGAAACTGCCTGTGGTGGCTCCAGGTCCCGCTCGCTCGCATAGTTCAGGGCAGCGGATGACCAATACTCAATATGGAGCCGAAAGTAGTTACGCAACGAGGGAAGTGTGTTGCACCCAAGGCATGACGACCGCGCGAGCATGCCGATCGTCTCGCCCGTGACGAGCTCGGTCCTCTGACGTACGGGGCCGTCGACGGTCAGCGGTTGCATGACCACCGCGTCACGGCGCCCCACTACAGTCACTCGTTGCAGGTGTGGAGCGCCAGCGCGCAAAGGCTCAATCGTCAGCGATCCGGAGATCGGTGTGCGGACAGGCACTGGGGAGTCGAAGTACAGGTCAACGCCGTGGTGTCGTGCAGGGTCGATCAACTTGGCGGTGAGTCGTGCCCCGAGCCGGCCGAGCTTCGGCACAGCACGCGCCAGACGCAGAGACTCCGTCGTGCTC
>CAMLNW010000018.1 GCA_946481495.1 uncultured Actinomycetes bacterium | reverse complement strand
GCCGAAGCCGACGATCCCGACGGTCGCGCGGTGGAGGTCGTGGCCGAGCAGCCGCGCCGGCTCCCAGGTCAGCCACTCCCCCGCGCGCACCTCGGCATCGCCCTCCGGGATGCGGCGCATCGCGGCGAGCATCAGTGCGAGCGCGAGGTCGGCGCTCGTCTCGGTCAGGACGTCCGGCGTGTGGCCGACTGGGATGCCCCGCTCGCTGGCTGCCGCGAGGTCGATGTTGTCGGTGCCGACAGCGTAGGTCGACACCGCGCGCAAGTCGGGTGCAGCCTCGAACAGCTCGCGATCGACCGGATCGGTGAGCATGCAAAGCAGCCCCTCGACCCCGGCAGCCCGCTCGCGCAGCTGCTCGCGTGTCGGTGGCAACCGCTCCGGCCAGACCTCAACCTCGTGCTCGGCCGCCAGCCGCTCGACGGCGGTCCCAGGAATCTCGCGAGTGACGAAGCAGCGCGCCATCGGCCGGGTACCCTCGCACACCAGCCGGGTAGTGAAGCCTCAGTGCCCAAGGACACCGGCTTCCCACAGACCGACGCGCAGTTCGACTTCTCTCGCGCACGGCGGCGACGAGCGCTCGCCCGCCTCGCCAACCGTCTCAAGGGCAAGCCGGGCGCGAAGGTCGCGATCCTCCCGTTCGAGGAGGTCGTCGAAGCACTCGGCCGTGTCGGCGAGCGCCGCCTCGGCTTGAAGTCGATCCCACTCGACTCGATCGTCGGAACGGTCGACCGCGGCCGCGAGTTCGACCGCGGCTTCCGCCCCACCTCCAGCCGCCCCCGCGGCCGCTTCGAGCGAATCGCCACCGCAAAGCGCCGCGGCGAGTCGATGCCCCCAATCCGCGTCTACCGAATCGCCAACGCCCACTTCGTCGAGGACGGCCACCACCGCGTCGCCGTCGCCCGCGCCCAATCCCAACCCGACATCGACGCCTACGTCACCGAGGTCATCCCCGAGATCGGCCACGACCTCGACCTCCGCAAGGCAACCTCAGCCGAGCTGCGTGCGCTGCGCTAGGCGGTCAGCGACGACCCGTCCGACGGGTCGAAGAGCTGGATGTGGGAGGCGTCGATGAAGATGTCGGCCTCGTCGCCCTTCTTGACGCGGGACTCGGCTGAGAGGCGGGCGACGATGTCGCCCTCTTGGCCACCGCCGGGGACCTCGCCGGCGCCGGAGTCCTCGGCGAGCTCGCGCAGCTCGTCGGACTCGATGCTCTTGTCGGAGCTGACGCTGAAGTGCGCGTAGATCTCCGAGCCCATCGACTCGATCAGGTCGATCTTCGCCTTGAAGGAGGCGCCGCGGCGCAGCGTGTCGTCACCAAGCAGCGAGGCGTCCTCGAAGTTCTCGGGCCGGATGCCGGCGATCAGCTCGCGGCTGCCGCCCTCGCCCCCGACCCCCACGCGCTCGCGCAGCTCGTCCGGCAGCCGCACGTCGACCATCGGCAGCTTGACGGTGTCGCCCTCGACCGTCGCCGGCATGAAGTTCATCGCCGGCGAACCGATGAAGCCGGCTACGAAGAGGTTCTTCGGCCGGTTGTAGAGCTCCATCGGCGTGTCGACCTGCTGCAGGACGCCGGCGCGCATCACCGCGACGCGGTCGCCGAGCGTCATCGCCTCGGTCTGGTCGTGGGTGACGTAGATCGTCGTGGTGTCGGTGCGGTTCTGGATCCGCGACACCTCGGTGCGCATCTGGACGCGCAGCTTGGCGTCGAGGTTCGACAGCGGCTCGTCCATCAGGTAGGCGGAAGGGTCGCGGACGATCGCCCGGCCCATCGCGACGCGCTGGCGCTGGCCGCCGGAGAGGTTGGCCGGCTTGCGGTCGAGGTGCTCGGTGAGGTCGAGGATCTTCGCGGCGTCCTCGACGCGCTTGTCGATCTCGGCCTTCGGGGTCTTGCGCAGCTTCAGGGCGAACGCCATGTTCTCGTACACCGTCATGTGCGGGTAGAGCGCGTAGTTCTGGAAGACCATCGCGATGTCGCGGTCGCGCGGCGCCTTCTGGTTGACGACCTCGTCGCCGATCGTCAGTTCGCCGTCGCTGATGTCCTCGAGCCCGGCGACCATCCGCAGCGCGGTCGACTTGCCGCAGCCGGAAGGCCCTACGAGGATCATGAACTCGCCGTCCTCGACTTCGAGGTCCATGTCCTTGACGGCCTCGAAGCCGTCCGGGTAGCGCTTGGTGACTCCGTCGAAGGTGATCTTGGCCATCGTCTCTCTCCTTACCCGTAATCCCCTGCCCTATCCCTTGACCGCGCCCGCGGTCAGGCCAGCGACGATCCGGCGCTGGAAGATCAGGACCATCACGATGATCGGGATCGTCACGACCACCGCCGCCGCCGAGATCGCCCCGATCGGCTGCTCGAACTGCGACCCGCCGGTGAAGAAGGCGAGCGCCGCCGGGACGGTGCGCGCGTTGTCGGTCGAGGTGAGCGTGTTGGCGAAGATGAAGTCGTTCCAGGCGAAGATGAAGACGAGGATCGCCGCGGTGAACACCCCGGGCGCGGCGAGCGGCACGATCACCTTGCGGAACGCCTGGAACGGGGTCGCGCCGTCGACCTGCGCCGCCTGCTCGAGCTCCCACGGGATCTCGCGGAAGAACGCCGACAGCGTGTAGATCGCCAGCGGCAGCGTAAAGGTCATGTAGGGGATGATCAGCCCAGCCCAGGTGTCGTAGAGGCCGATCGAGCGCCACATGTCGAACAGCGAGCCGACGATCGAGATCGGCGGAAACATCGCGACCGCGAGCGCGCCCGAGAGGATCACGGTCTTGCCGGCGAAGTCGAGTCGCGCGAGCGCGTAGGCGGCCATCGCGGCGAGCCCGATCGAGATCACCGTCGCGATCAGCGCGATGCCGATCGAGTTGACCAGCGCGGCGAGGAACGTGTCGTCGTTGAAGATCGTCTCGTAGTTCTCGAAAGTGGGGCTGCCGGAGAAAAACTTGCCGTCGGAGAGCTTCGCGGCCGGCTTGACCGACAGCGAAGCGATCCAGACGACCGGGATCAGCGCGTACAAGACGACGACGAGGATGCCGATCCCCCAGAACACGCGGTTGCGGCTCGACTCGGCCATCTCAGGCCTCCCCTCGCTGCTGTGCGGTGCTCGTGCCGAGCACCTTGACGAAGAAGGTCGCGATCAGGATGACCGCGAGGAAGATGAGAATCGACACGGCCGATCCCAGGCCGAGGTTCACCCTGTTGATCAGGACGTTGTAACCCAGTATCGATACCGACTCGGTGCCGTTCGCGCCCGCCGTCTGGATGAAGATCGTGTCGAATATCCGGAACGCGTCGAGCGTGCGGAACAGCAGCGCGACGAGGATCGCCGGCTTCATCAGCGGCAGCGTGATCCGGAAGAAGCGCTGAACAGCGCTCGCGCCGTCGACCTTCGCCGCCTCGTGCAGCTCGTCGGGAACGAGCGCCAGCCCGGCTAACAACAGCAGCGCCATGAATGGCGTGGTCTTCCAGACCTCGGTCAGGATGATCACCAGCAGCGAGCTGTCGCGCTCGTTGAACGGTGCCCAGGTGTCGGAGATCAGCGGCAGGCTCTGGACGAAGCCGCTGGTCGGGTCGAAGGCGTAGCGCCAGGCGAACGCCGCGACGACCGTGACGATTCCGTACGGGATCAGCACCGATGCGCGTACAGCGCCGCGGCCGAAGATCGCGCGATGCATGACGAGCGCGATCGCCATCCCGAGCACCAACTCGAGCGCCACCGACGCAACGGTGATGATCAGTGTCGTACCAACGTCACCCCACCAGGTGCTCGACGTCAGCACGTCGCCGTAGTTCGATAGTCCGACGAACTCCTTGTCGTCGGGGAAGCGCAGGTCGAACTTCTGCAGTGACAGGTAGAAGGCGTAGCCGATCGGATAGCCGGTGACGATCAGCATCGCGATCACCGCCGGGGCGCAGAGCATGTAGGCGAGCTTGCGCTCAGACTTCGCGCGGTCGCTGGCGCCCCCGTTCTTGCGCGGCGCCTGAGGAGCGACTTGGGCGTCGGGGACGCTTGCCGCCTCCATCAGAAGATGCCTCGCTTAGGGGCGTCCATCAAAAGATCCCTCCCTCGACGGCCTTGTCGATCCGGTCGCTGAGCTCCTCGACGACCGTTGCCGGGTCGACGTCGGCGGGCGGGTGGTAGGTCTTCTGGATCGCCAGCGATATGTCGGCATAGGCCGGCGTCACCGGCCGCGGCCCGCCGTCCTCGATCGACTCCTGCAACAGGTCGGAGAACGGGAACGCCTTCTTCAGCGCCGGCTTGTCGTAGACGGCGGCGCTCGACGGCGCGAGCCCGCCCTTCTCGGCGGCGACGAGCTGGTTGGCCTCGCTGGACAGGCACTCGGCGGCGTCGAAGGCGAGGTCGCGCTTCTTCGAGAAGGCGCCGACGCCGATGTTGATCCCGCCGAGCGGCGGCTTGCTCGACTCGCCGGCGACGCTGCGCGGGTAGCGCGCCCAGCCGATGTTCTTCTGGAAGTCGTCGCTGATCTCGGCGGCGGACGGGTAGATGAAGGTGTAGTTGATCTGGTAATCGGAGCGGCCGGACTCGAAGCCGAGCCGGGCATCGTCCTCGGCGTTGGTCGACATCCCAGGCGGGGCCGCCGGCGAGCGGGCGAGCTTGCGCACGATCTCGGCGGCTGTCTTGGCGGTGTCGTCGACGACCACGTCACCCTGGTCGTTGACGATCTGACCGCCGGCGCTTGCGATCAGCGCGTTGACCCAGACGGTCAGTCCCTCGTACTGGCGTGCCTGGACCTCGACGGCCTTCCCCTTCTCGACGGCGTCGTCGATCATCTGGTCCCAGGTGAAGTCCGCGGGCGGCTTGTCGACCCGGTCCTTGCGATACCAGAGCAACTGGGTGTTCGAGGTGAAGGGGATCGCCCAGACCTTGTCCTGGTAACGGACGGTCTCGAGCGGTCCCTCGAGGCGTCCCTGCTCGGCGACCTGTTTGCGCTGCCCGGTCCACGGAACGATCCAGCCGGCCTCGGCGAACTCCGCCGTCCAGATCACGTCCATCCCGATCAGGTCGACGGTGTCGTCCTCGGCGGCCAGCCGGCGAACGATCAGCTCGCGCTGCTGGTTGGCGTCGGTCGGCAGCCGGAGGTAGTTGATCTTGAAGCGGCCGTTCGACTGCTTGTTGCAGTCGGCGATCGCCTGCTCGTAGGCGCCGCCGGGCTCGTTGAACACGTACCAGTTGATGCTGCGCCCACCGGTCGACGCGTCCTGGCTGCCGAGACCGAAGCAGCCGCTGAGCAAGGTGGCCGCGACAACCGCCACCACCGCCGCCGACGCTCTTCGGCTCGTCCTTGGCCCTCTGGATCCGGGCGGCGTCACGCCCGGTCCCTACCCGCGTGCGCTCAGTGACAAACAGTTGCTACGGCGCCCCAGCAACCCAGCTCTTGGCGTCCTCCAGCCGGTCCAGTCCGAAAACCTCGACCTCGCCCGGCGTCATCCAAGCGAAGAACTTGAACGCCTTGGTCAGCCACTCGACGTCGCTGACGATCGCCGAGCGCTTCCAGGCGGAGTGGTGCCCGATGCCCAGGCCGAGACCGGTCTTCATGTCCTCGAACCAGGCCGACGGCTCGAGGCCGTCGAAGCTCTCGATCACGAACAGCATCCGGATCTCGCCCGCCTCCGCCGCGGCGCGCAAGCCGGGCTCCATCACCTGGCGGTAGTCGTCGCGGGTCAGCTTGCCGGACGCCCGGAAGCCAACCGTGCCGGCCGGCATGTCATCGATCCTCTCGACCATCGTCCTGCCCTCCTTCGTCGCTCTCGTCGCGAACATAGCGCCGCCAGCCGAGCAGGTCGCGGTAGAGCGCCAGCAGCGAGTCGGAGTCTTCGCGCTGGTCGGCGACGTTGCAGGCGGCTGGGTCGACGAGCGGCAGCCACGGCGAGCCGGTCGTGAAGCCGCCGTTCGGCGTGGCGTCCCACTGCATCGGGTGGCGATGCGCGTCGCGACCAGTGCGATCGAAGGGCGGCTCGTGACCCGGCCCGTCGCGCATGCCGATCTCGTCGCCCTGATAGATGAAGACGATCCCCGGCAGCGAGCAGACGAGCTTGGCCGCGTCGCGCACGGCGTCCTCGCCATAGCGGTCGGGCAGGCGCGGGAAGTCGTGGTTGGAGAGCGCCCAAGCGGCGGCGCCCGGCAGGGCGAGTTGGGCCTCGATCGCCGCTTCGAGCGCCTCGGCGTCCCACGGCGCGTGGAACAGCTCGAAGGCGAAAGTGGCGTCGAACGACTCGAGGTAAGGCGCGCTATCGGCGGCCGGTAGGTAGACCTCGCCGACCAGCAGCGCGTCGCCAGCGACCTCACGCAGCGACGCCAGCGCCGCGCGGATCTCCGGCCTGTTGCGCGAATAGAGATGCTCGAGCTGCGCGTACTCCTCCGGCAAGGGGAGCGCGAACGGCACGCTCGCCGGCGGGTCGTCGCGCAGTTGGTCGTCCTTGATCAACCGGTCGATCGCATCGACGCGGAACCCCGCCACGCCACGATCGAGCCAGAAGCGAACGATCTCGCCGAATGCCGCCACGACTTCCGGGTTGCGCCAGTCGAGATCGGGCTGCTCCGGGTAGAAGCTGTGCATGTACCAGCGCTCGCCGCCCGCCGGGTCGCGCGACCACGCCGGCCCACCGAACGTCGACCGCCAGTTGTTCGGCGGTCCCCCGTCGCGACCCTCCGCCCAGATGTACCAGTCCGGATGCCCGCGGAACCACGGATGCTCGATCGACGTGTGGCACGGCACGAGATCCATCAGCACGCGCAGCCCGCGCTCGTCGGCGGCAGCGATCAGCCGGTCGAAGTCCTCCAAGGTTCCGTAGACCGGGTCCACGGCCATGTAGTCCGAGATGTCGTAACCGAAGTCCGCCAGCGGAGACGGATGGATCGGCGACAGCCACAGCCCGTCCACCCCAAGCTCGACCAGATGGTCCAGCCGCGTCTCGATCCCATACAGATCCCCGATCCCATCCCCATCGGAGTCCTGGAACGACCGCGGATACACCTGATAGATCGCCGCGTTCTCCCACCACCTGCTCACCCAATCAACCTACCCGGGTGTCTTCTAGAGAAGGCCGGTCTAAGTCAGCGCCGCGGACGCGGCAAGCTGGACGTGTCGACGACCTCGAAGTCGCTGCCGTGGACGCGGTGCAGCGAGTGGAGATCGTCGTTGCTCCAACCGGGCGACGGCGCGCCGGAGACGTACCAGGCGGAGCCGTTGTCGGCAACGAGCGCGCCGTAGCGCTTCAAGGCGCGCAGGACGACGCGCGACTGGGGCGGAAAGCGCGAGACGTCAAAGCCGCGCCGCAGGCGGACGCGCTGACCCATCGCCGGCAGGTTCGGGTCAGTCAGGTCCGAGGCGAAGTGACGGGCGGGATAGACGAAGGCGCGCCGGGTGCGCGGGACCGTGATCCGCAGCGAATGATCGATCCGGCCGAGACGTACCTCGTCGATGCGGGCGAGGCCCGGCAGGATGGGAAGGCCAGCGGCATCGGCCGACGTCCAGCCGCGCGGGCGCAACCGATTGGAGCGTAGGTTCCAACGGGCGCCCGAGCCCGTGCGCCAGCGCTTGCCGCCGTCGACGGGGTAGGCCGCGTAGATCTCGTGCAGCACGCAGCGGGCGCGATCGACGACGATCACGTGCCGATCGCCGTCGGCGTTGCGGCCGCCCTCGATCGGAGCACGACGCGGAATCGGATAGCGGCCGCGATCCGACTCGTCGGCGTAGTCGAAGCTCACCGGTACGCGCGGCTGGTTACGGCCGACGACGACATAGGGAATACCGATCGGGCCACCATTCCAGAGCCCGGATCCGAAGTCGGCGTGAGCGTTGTCGGATCGTCCGATCGCCCGGACCATCGCGTCAGAGCGCGAGTGGACCGGCAGCCGGTCCACCGGCTGGTTCCAGTGGCTCGACGCCGGGAAGACCGGGCACTGCGCCGCCTTGGGCAACGGCCGGCCCTCGCTGCCACGGGCCAGCACCACGCCGACCACCACGGCGCCAAGCACGGCGATCGCCAGACGGACCCGCACGCTCACCGTGTTCACCCTAGGCGCCGCGACCGCGGCCGAACGAGTAAATGCACGATTGCCAGGGCCCTGGCCCCCACAATCGTGCATCTAGTGCCGAATCAGCCGATCTGCTTGACCGTGGGGCCGTCGTTGCCCTCGGGGGCGCGGCCGTCACGGCCGACGTAGCCTCCCTTGGCGCCGACGACCACATACACGGTGTCGCCGCCGCTGACGTTGCGCGTCTTGCGGTGCGTCGCCGCCGCGACGCGCGCGATGCCGCCCGGAGCGAGACGGTGAACGGTCCCGTCGCCGAACTCGATCTCGAGCTCGCCGGAGTGCACGAAGTACAGCTCCTCCTGGGTGTCGTGGTAGTGGAACGCCGACTCGATGCCCGTGGGCATCACGATCGCGTTGATGCCGAACTCCTCGACACCGAGATCGCGGCGGACCTTGCGGAACCCCGGCCCGTCGCCGAGGTCGTCGAGGTTTGCGACCGAGTAACCCTCTCCCTGCGTGACTTGGCTCATGGGCGAACCCTATAACCGGGTACAACCCTCCCATGGTCAGAATCGGCTGCTCGGGCTGGAACTACGACGCCTGGCGCGACGCCTTCTATCCGCAGGGAATGGGTCCAGCCCGCTGGCTCGGCGAATACGGCCGAAGCTTCGACACGGTCGAGGTCAACTCGACCTTCTACCGGCTCGCATCGCGCAAGGCGATCGAGAAGTGGGTCGCCGACACGCCCGACGACTTCTGCTTCACCGTCAAGGCGAGTCGCTACCTCACGCACATCAAGCGCCTGCGCGACGACCCGTCGAAGGACTTCGTCCTCGCCAAGGGCCTCGAGCGCTTCTACACGCCGCTCGAGCCGCTCGTCAAGGCAGGCAAACTCGGCCCAACGCTGTGGCAGCTACCGGCCAACTTCCGCCGCGACGACGAGCGACTCGCCAACCTGCTCGATCGCGTACCGCCGGGCCGCCACTGCGTCGAGTTCCGCGACGCAAGCTGGTTCGCTGACGACGTCTACGCGCTGCTGCGTCGCCACGACGCGGCGCTCGTGATCGCCGACGATCCCGAACGCAAGCTGCCGGAGACCGAGCCGACGGCCGGCTGGACCTTCGTTCGCTTCCATCGCGGCTCGCGCGGGCGACGCGGCAACTACTCGCCGAGCGAGCTCGAGAGCTGGGCGCAGCGGATCGCGAGCTGGCGCAAGAGTGGCCTCGACGTCTACGCCTACTTCAACAACGATTGGGAGGCGTTTGCTCCGCGCAACGCCGCGAAGCTGTGCGAGCTCCTGGCGACCGCCTAGCCGCCCGCCGCCTCGGCCTTAGCGAGCCCGCGCAGCGCCCAGGCGCCGAAGAAGACGAGCATCCCGATCGCCACGCCGTAGGCGAGCGCAAGGTCGACGGGAACGCCTGAGATGAAGTCGCGCGCCGCCTCGAGGATCGCGGTGATCGGATTGACGCTGGCAGCCGTCGCGACCCAGCCGGTGAGCAGGTTCAGCGGGACGTAGACGGGCGCGATGAAGATGATCAGGAAGACCGGGGTCTGCATCAGCGGGCCTGCTTGCAGCGAGCGGAAGCGCAGCGCGATCCCCGCCGCCCACATCAGCGCCGTCGTGTTGATCAGCAGCGCCAGCGAGTACATGCCGACGAGGTCAGCGATGCTGCCGCCGACCTCCATGCCGACCGCCAGCGCGATCGCCGTCAGCAGAACCCAGATGAAGACCGCCCGGCCGGTCGCCACCAGCGCGTAGCCGGCTAGCAGCGCGCGCCGATTCGGCGCCGCCAGCATCATCCGCCGGCCGAAGCCGCTCTCGAAGTCGCGCGCGATCGCGAAGCCGGTGAACACCCCGCCGAAAGCGCTCGCCTGGATCAGGACGAAAACGAACTGGAACGTCGTGTAGTTCTCGGGGAAGTCGAAGCCCGGCACGTTGCTGACCGCCGACAGCCCGCCCGCGAATGCGGTGAAAAAGAACAGCGGGAACAGCATCGACGGCACGACCATCGTCGGGTCGTGGAAGAAGCGGTGGAGTCCACGCCAGGCGACGCCGAGCGCTACCGAGCGGTTGCGTGCGTTCATGTCCGCACCACCCGCGCGTTGAGCGCTCGCACCGCGAGCGGCAGGAAGATCGCCGAGATGATCGCCGCGACGCCGAACGCCTCGGCCAGCGCGGCGATGTCCCAGCCGCCGTAGAAGAGGCTGCGGATCCCATTGAAGATGAAGCTGACCGGATTGTGCTCGGCGATCGCGCGGAACCAGTCGTTCTGGATCAGGTCGGCGGGCAGCGCCATCGTCGACAGGAAGAGGAAGACGAACAGCAGCGGGAACAGTCCCTGGACCGCCTCGCCGTTGCCGAAGCGGAACGCCGCGGTGATGCCGATCAGGCCGAAGGCGAAGACGATCGCCACCTCGAGCGCCAGGAGCACGACGACTCCCGCGAAGCCCGTGTCGAAGGTCGCCCCAGCGAGCAGTCCAACCGCAAGGAAGATCACACCCTGGAAGATGCCGAGCGCGATCGTCCCCGCCATCTGGCCGGAGACCAGGCCGGTGCGACTCAACGGGGTGAGCGCGAGCCGGTCGAGGAAGCCGGACTCGATGTCGCGCGCCAGATCGGCGCCGAGTCCGGCGACGGCGAACAGCCCGGCCTGCATGAACGGCACGGCGATGATCCAGGTCAGGTAGTCGGGCGCCGGGAAGCCGGGAAGCTCAGCGGCCGAGTCGAGCCCGGCCGCGTTGATCGCGAACAGGAACAGCGGGAAGGTGATCGCCGGGATCACCTGGGCGGGCTGGCGTGCCGTGCGAACGAGCGACCGGCGCGCGAGCTCGGAGATCTGCGTGCGGCTGTAGCCGCTCAGCCAGCTCAAGCCGGCGCTCCCTCGACGGCGCGCTCGCTGTCGGCGATGTAAGCACCGTCCTCCTCGTCCTCGCCGTCGCCCGAGCCCTCGAGCGAGCGGCCGGTCTTGTCGAGGAAGACGTCGTCGAGCGTCGGGGCGTGCAGCTGCAGGCTCGCGACGGCGATCCCCTCGGCGTCGAGCGCGCGCACGACCCCGGCCATCGCCGCATCGCCGCCCTTCAGGCGGACGCCGACGCTGCCGTGCTCGTGGTGGACGCAGTCACCGCCGGCCGAGAAGCGCTGGAGCACTTCGGCCATCGCATCGCGGCGGTCAGCCTCGGCCGGTACGACCTCGAGGCTCGGCTCGCCGATCTCCGCTTTCAGCGAGGCCGGCGTGCCCTCGGCGACGATCTTGCCGCGGTCGATGATCCCGACCCGGTTGGCGAGCGAGTCGGCCTCCTCGAGGTACTGGGTGGTCAGGAAGACGGTGACGCCGTCCTCCTTCGAGAGCCGCTCGACCTCCTCCCAGAGCGAGGCGCGGCTCTGCGGGTCGAGGCCGGTCGTCGGCTCGTCGAGGAAGAGGATGCGCGGACCGTGGACGAGCGACAGCGCGAGGTCGAGCCGGCGCTTCATGCCTCCCGAGTAGCCACCCACGCGGCGATCGGCGGCGTCGGAGAGCCCGACACGCTCGATCAGCTCGTCGCCGCGGCGCTCGCGCTCAGCCTTCGGGATGCCGTGCAGCGCGGTCTGCAGCCGCATGTGCTCGCGACCAGTCAGGAATGGGTCGAGCGCGGCCTCCTGGAGCGCGGCGCCGATGCTCTCGCGCACACGCGCGCCGTCGGTCGCGACCTCCCACCCGGCGACGCGCGCCGAGCCGGCGGTCGGCGGCAACAGCGTCGTGAGCATCAGGACGGTCGTCGACTTGCCGGCGCCGTTCGGTCCGAGGAAGCCGTAGATCTCCCCCGGCGCGACTTGGAGGTCGATCCCGTCGACGGCGCGCGGACCCTTCTTGAACTGCTTGACGAGGCCCTCGACTTCGATGCTTGCGGCGTGCTGGCTGGAGCTCATGCTGGCGCAGGCTAGCACGATGCTTGAGCGTGTCAACTATTTGTAGCTACCGATCTTTGAGCGCGTTGACTATCTTGGCGGCGCTCGATATGATGGGCCCGGCGATGAGCACACCGACACGGGTCGACCCCGCCACCGAGGCTTGGAGCCTGGCCCTCGAGATCGTGTTCTCCGAGAAGCCGCCGCGGGTCCCCGCCGTCGCCGCCGAGTTCGACCTCTCGCCGATGGCGCTGAAGCTGCTCTACACGCTCGAGCCCGACACCGCCAAGCCGATGAGCGCGCTCGCCGAGACGCTCTTCTGCGACGCGTCGAACGTCACCGGGATCGTCGACCGGCTCGAGGCGCGCGGGCTGATGCAGCGGCGCGACAATCCTGGCGACCGGCGCGTGAAGCTGATTGCGCTGACCGACGAAGGCGCCGTGATGCGCGAGCGCGTGCGCCAGCGCCTGCATGAGCCACCTGAGCAGATCGCCGCCCTCTCGCGCGACGACAAGCGCACGCTGCGCGACGTTCTCCGGCGCGCCGTCGACTGCTGCTAGCCGGCGGGCCCGCCGGCGGGAGCTGCGCCCATGGACAGCTTCTTGCGAGTCCATTCCTCCGGGCGGCAATCGCCCCCACCGGCTTCGCGCCCGTCCTTCCCCTCCCCGGGAAGCTCTAGAGCCGAGAGCCAGACCCAACGATTGGTACTTGCATTTCGTTAGCTACTTGTGACATGGGACCCCTCGAAAACATCTCTGTTTGCAACAGATCTTTCGCTAGTCGTCGTCACCGCCAGAGTCGTCGGAGCCAGAGCCTCCCGAGGATCCGGAATCGTCAGGTCCGGAGTCGTCACCGCCGCGTCCGCGACCACGCCCCCGCCCGCTTCCGTCGTCGCCACCGCCGTCGTCGTCCACGACTGGCGGTGGCGCGACGGGGGGAGCTGTGGTCGGCCCGGAAGCGTCATCCCGCGCGGCAGCGCGCCGTGCCGCGGCGCGGCGCGCTACCCGACGTCGCTCCCGCGCCCGGGCCCGCTGCTGCGCGCGGTCGACCGGCGGCGCCAGCTCCTCACCTGCGGTGATCGGCTCCGACGTCAAACCGACGTCCTCGGTCGTCAACGCGCGCACGCCCATCGAGACCCCGCCGGCGACGACCAACCCGACGAGGGCAATCAGAGTCCATGTGACCGTGGTCCGGCGGCTCATCGCGCGTCGCCCCAGGTGAGCGTGGCTCGCGCGCCGTCGCCATCGTCACGGTTGACAATCCTCAGCTCGCCGCCCCAAGTCCCCGCCAGCTCTTGCGCAATCGCCAGCCCGAGGCCGGTACCGGCCGGGCCGTGACGACCTGCCGAGCCGCGGTGGAAGCGCCGCAGCACCGCCTCCTCCTCGCCCGGCGCCAGTCCCGGCCCGCGGTCGAGCACCTCGACGATCCGATCGCCGGCGACGATCTCGACCGCGCTACCGGCGGGCGAGTAGCGGATCGCGTTCTCGACCAGCGAGTCGACGGCGCGCTCCAGTGCGGCCGGCGAGCAACGCGCCGGCAGTGCCCCGTTGGTGTGGCGCACCGCCAGGTCGACGCCCCCTTCGCGTGCGGGCCCCTCCCAGCGACGGCGTGCGGCATCGGCCGCCTCGCCAAGGTCGACGGTCTCAGCCTCGGCCAGCGCATCGGCCTCGCCGGCACGGCTGAGCACCAGCAGCTCCTCGACCATCGCGCTGAGCCGGTCGACCTCGGCGATGCCGTGATCGATCTCCCCGCGGGCGGCCGGATCGCGCGACTCGGCGCGTGCCTCCTCCAAGCGCAGCCGCAGACCCGTCAGCGGCGTGCGCAGCTGATGCGAGGCATCGGCGACGAACTGCCGTTGCGCCTGAAGCGCCTGCGCCAGACGGCTGGTCATCGTGTTGAACGAGCGTGCGAGCGAGCGCTGCTCACTGGTCCCCTCGACCGGCGCGCGGCGCTCGAGGTCGCCGTCGGCGATCTGGCGCGCGGTCGCGTCGAGTCGGTCGAGCGGCCGCGCGATTCGGCGGGCGATAACCCAGCCGACAGCCAGCCCGAGCAGCAGCACGACAGCGCCGAGCAGGGCGAGGCCGGTGATTGAGCGTCGCACCGAGCGGCCGACGGCGTCGACGCTCTGGGTCACGCGCACCGCCCCCGCCGGCCGGCCATTGTCGATCACCGGGACCGCCGTGGCGAGTATCTCCTCGTCGAGCGTGTCGCTCTGACGTGTCTCCTGCACGGCTTGGCCGTCGAGCGCCGCCGCAATCTCAGGCCGGTCGCCGTAGTCGACTCCGCTCGTCGCCGCACCCGCACTGTCGGCCAGCACCTGACCGCCGCCGTCGACGATCACGACCCGCCCGCGCACGCTCGACGCGGAGACGCGCGCGAGCTCGCCCAACCCAGTCTTGTCGTCGCCGAACAGGTCGGATGCCGTGGCGGCGACGACGTCGGCCTGGCTGCGCGCCTGCGAGCGGACCTCGGAGTCGACGCGGTCGCGGACGTTGAGCGCCAGCGGCACTCCGAGGGCAAGGATCGCCAGCAGCAGCACGTAGGCCATCGCGAGCAGCAGGCCGGTGCGCAGGCTCACGGCGCCGCCATCCGGAAGCCGACGCCGCGCACGGTGTGAATGTAGGTCGGGTCGTCGGCCTCGTCGCCGAGCTTGCGCCGCAGCGTGCCGATGTGGACATCGAGCGTCTTCGTCGAGCCGTACCAGTTCTCGTCCCAGACGCTCGACAGCAGCTCCTCGCGCGTCACGACGTTGCCGGCGTCGCGCACGAGCCGCGCCAGCAGGTCGAACTCGCGCCGCGTCAGGTCGAGCTCCGTCCCGGCGAGCGACGCCTGGCGGGCGCCCGGATCGACCGTCAGCGCTCCGATTGTCTGCGGAGCTGCCGGCGCCGGCGAGCCGTTGCCGGCGCGGCGCAGGACAGCCCGGATCCGCGCGATCACCTCGGCGCTCGAGAACGGCTTGACGACATAGTCGTCGGCACCCAACTCGAGACCGACGACGCGGTCCATCTCCGTTCCGCGCGCGGTCAGCATCACGATCGGCACCTCGGACTTGCGCCGCAGCTCGCGGCAGACGTCGCGCCCATCGCCGTCCGGCAGGTTGAGGTCGAGCAGCACGAGGTCGAACTCCATCCGCTCGGCGAGCGCCAGCGCCTCAGCCGCCGTGAACGCCGTCACCGGCTCGAACCCCTCACGGGCGAGCGCCTTCGCGAACGGCTCCGAGATCGAGCGCTCGTCCTCCACGAACAGGATGCGCGGGCGTCCCGCCGCAGGTTCCACGATTCCACTGTAGCCCGCTTCCAGAGCGGCTCCGCGATCCCTTACCGACTCCTTACCCGCCACTGGCCGGTGGTTGGGCGCCTCCCAGCGACGCTGCATGCAAGCCAATTGAAAGGAGCAGCCCCATGAGCAGGATGCGCATCGCAACAGGATTCACGCTCGCGGTCCTCGGCCTGGTGGCCGCCGTGGCGATCGGCTCGACGATCGTCCCCGACTCCAACATCGGCACCCCGGCCGCCAACACCGTCGAGGGCACGACAACCGCCGACGACACCACCACGGCTGAGGACGCGACCACCGCCGAGCGCACAACCACCACCGGCGACGACGACGGCACAGCCGACCAGGGTCCCGGCGACGCGCCCGGAACCCCCGGCTCCGGAACCGTCACCAGCGACGACGACGGAACCCCGGACCAGGGCCCCGGCGACTTCGGCGCCACCAACACCACCACGACACCCGACAGGGCCGACGACGGCGGCAACCACCGAGGCCGTGGTCGCGGCGGAGACGACGACCGCTTCGACGACCACGGAGACAATGACAACAGCGGCCACGGCGGCAGCCACAGTGGCCGAGACGACGATTTCGACGACGACCACGGCGGCGATGACGACAACAGCGGCCATGGCGGTGGCGGAGACGACGACTGACGCACTCAACGCGGGCGGCCACCGGCCGCCCGCGCCATCACCAGACGAACTGGTCGATCAGACGAGCCACGTCCTCCCCAGGAACCGGCCCGAAGAAGTAACTCGCTGTAGACGTCTCGCTCCGCGGGTGGCGACGATTTTGCGTTTGCGCGCACAGGCGCAGCCGAGCACGCAAACCAAAATCGGAGACAGGACCCGCGGCCCACCACCGCCGATCCCTAGGACGAATCTCCGCCCCCAGCGATACGCTCGGCTGGCGTCATGCCGCTCGACCTCATCGCCTCCGCGTTCGGTCCGGTCCAGCAGGAGTACCTGCTGGAGGCGCGTCAGATGCAGGCGATGTCGTTCGTCGCTCACATCCCGCTGGTTTGCTTCGGGGTTGCCTTCCCTGCCCTGGTCGTCTTCGCGGAGTGGCGCCACCACCGCACCGGCAACCCGGTCTACCGCACGCTCGCCCGGCGCTGGTCGAAGATCATGCTGGCGCTGTTCGCCGTCGGCGTCGTCAGCGGCACGATCCTCAGCTTCGAGCTCGGTCTGCTCTGGCCGGGCTTCATGGCGACTTTCGGCGACGTCTTCGGTCTCGGGTTCACGCTCGAGGGCTTCTCGTTCTTCATCGAGGCGATCTTCATCGCGATCTACGTCTACGGCTGGGATCGCCTGCCGCCGCGGACCCACCTGCTTACCGGCATCCCGGTGATCGTCTCGGGGATCACCGGGTCGTTCTTCGTGATCGCGGTCAACGCCTGGATGAACAACCCGAGCGGCTTCCGGATGGAGAATGGCGAGGCGGTCGACGTCGATCCGTGGGGCGCGCTGTTTGGCAACTCGTATCTCGCCCACGAGATGGTCCACATGTACATCGCGGCCTTCATCGTGGCGGGCTTCCTGCTCGGCTCGGTCTACGGCTGGCAGTGGCTGAAGGGCAACCGCAGCCGCTACGTGCGCACGGCGCTGACGATCTCGCTGACCGCGGCGGCGATCGCCGCGCCGATCCAGCTGATCGCCGGCGACTGGGCGGCGCGTACGGTCGCCGAGGAGCAGCCGATCAAGCTCGCGTCGTTCGAGGACCTGCAGGAGACGACGAAAGGCGCCCCGTTCGACATCCCGCCGGGAATCGAGATCCCGGACATGCTGTCGCTGCTCGCCTTCCACGACCCGAACGCGACGGTGACCGGTCTCGACTCGGTGCCGCCCGACGACCGCCCGCCGGTCGGGATCGTGCGCGCCTCGTTCTTGACGATGGTCACGATCGGCAGCCTGTTGGCGGCGCTGGCGGCGGTGTTCCTCTATGTGCGCGTGCGCCGGCGACGGCTGCCGGAGTCGCGCTGGTTCTGGCGTGCGGCGATCGCCGCCGGTCCGTTGGCGGTGGTGGCGCTGATCGCCGGCTGGGTGACGACCGAGGTCGGCCGCCAGCCATGGGTGGTCTACGGCGTGATGCGCACCGAGGACGCGGTGACGGGCGCCGGCGGCATCCCGGTCGGCTACGCGACGCTGGCGCTCGTCTACGCGAGCGTGCTCGCGGGCACCATCTGGGTGCTGCGCCGGCTCGCCGCGCGCCCGCTTGAGGAGGACGCGGCGCCGGTCTCCGGAGGTGGCGGCGTTGGCTGAGATCCCCGCGATCCTGATCCTCGTCGGCCTCGCCGCCTACACGGTGCTCGGCGGCGCCGACTTCGGCGCCGGCCTGTGGGAGCTGACAGCGCGCGGTAAGCGTGGCGAGGCGCTGCGCGACCACACCCACCGCTCGATGGCCCCGGTCTGGGAGGCCAACCACGTCTGGCTGATCTTCGTGCTGGTGATGGCCTGGACGTGCTACCCGGAGGCGTTCGGGTCGATCGTCTCGACGCTGACGATCCCGCTGTTCATAGCGGGCGTCGGGATCATCCTGCGCGGCGCCGCATATGCCCTGCGCGCGGGCACGACGACACCGCGCGAGGAGGGTGCGGTCAGTCTGCTGTTCGCGCTCTCGTCGATCCTGACCCCGTTCGCGCTCGGCCTCGTCGTCGGCGGGATCGCCTCGGGCCGCGTCCCGGTCGGCAACGCCCAGGGCGACGAGATCACGAGCTGGGCGAACTCGACGGCGCTGCTGATCGGTGCGCTCGCGGTCGCGACCTCGGCCTATCTCGCCGCTGTCTACCTGGCCGCCGACGCACGCCGGATCGACGCGCCTGAGATCGCGGAGTCCTTCCGCGCTCGCGCGCTGATCGCCGGCCTCGTTTCCGGCGCACTCGCCGCCGCCGGCCCGTTCGTGCTCAACGCCGACGCACCGGATCTCTACGACGGCCTGACCAGCGGCGCCGGTCTGGTGGCACTGCTCGCATCGGGGGTCGCCGGCGTGACCGCGCTCGTGCTGGTCGTCAACCGCCGCTACGGCGCCGCACGCATCGCGGCCGCCATGGCGGTCGTGGCGATCGTCGCCGGCTGGGGGATCGCCCAGGAGCCGTACATCCTGCCCGGCTTGACGATCGATCAGGCCGCGGCGAGCGACACGACGATCGAGGCGGTGCTGATCGGCTTCGCGGTCGGCCTGCTGATCCTCGTTCCGTCGCTGATCTATCTGTTCCGGCTGGTGCTCTCGGGCCGCTTCGATCCCGCGACCGGTCTGCGTCCCGGTCCGGGACCGGCTGAGGAAGCCGCCGCGAACGCCGATCCGGCTGCCCACAGCTCGTTGCGCACGACGCTCGTCGCCGGCGGCGTGACGACGTTGGGCGCCGCGGTCACCTTCATCTCCGAGAGCGCTGTGCCACGTGGGATCGGTGTGGCGGTAATGCTCACTGGCGCAGTCGCATGCTTCTTGGCTGTGGCCAGCTTGGATGAAGCCGACGGGCCCCTTTAGCCCTTTCACCAAGAAAACGGCGATTGACCTTGT
>CAMLNW010000017.1 GCA_946481495.1 uncultured Actinomycetes bacterium | reverse complement strand
AAGACGTCGACCGGCCCGGCGCCAGCGCCGATTCCGCGCAATCCGTCGCGGACCGCGGCGGCCGCGACGATCCGCGCCGCGCGCGCCGCCTCGATCGGCGAGTCGCCGAACGCGAGCCGTGCGGCGAGCGCCGACGAGTGGGTGCAGCCGGAGCCGTGCGCGGCCCCGTCGGGATGACGTTCGCCGGGGATCGCGACCGGCTTGCCGCCACCGTCGAAGAAGACGTCGGCGATCGCGTCGGCGTGGCCGCCGGTCACGACCACCGCGCGCGGGCCGAGGGCGTGGACGGCGCGAGCCAGGTCCTGTGCGGTCGCGTCCTCCCCCATGCCGGTCAGGACACGCGCCTCCGGCAGGTTGGGCGTGACGACGGCGGCACGCGGCACGATCAGCTGCCGCAGCGCGTCGAGCGACTCTGGATCGAGCAGCGTCGCGCCGCTCTCGGAGACCATCACCGGGTCGACAACGATCGGCGCCTCGCCGACGAGGTCGAGCGCCTCGGCGACGGCGGCAATCGTCTCGCTCGATCCGAGCATGCCGACCTTGACCGCGTCGACGCCGATGTCCGACGTGACGGCGCGCACCTGCGCGACGATCGCCGCGGGCGCGACCGGATAGACCGCCTCGACCGCAACGGTGTTCTGCGCGGTGATCGCGGTGATCGCGGTCATGCCGTGGGCGCCGCAGCGCGCGAAAGCTTTGAGGTCGGCTTGGATGCCGGCGCCGCCCCCCGAGTCCGAGCCGGCGATCGACAGCAGGCGAGGTGGCGTGGGGACAGACATCGAGCGCGCAGCATAGGCCGGCGGTGGGCTCAACGGGACGGCCGCGCGCGCTCCCAGCCGAACAGGCCGTCGCGACGGATCAGCCCGCGCGCCTCGAGCTGCGCCAGCGCGGCGCGCGTCTCGTTGATCGGCAGTCCGGCGAACGTCGAGATGCCGTCGACGTCGAGACGCGACTCGACCCCGTCGAGTAGGCGCCGCTCGACGGGATCGAGCTCGGGTTCCGCGCGCGGTGCCCGTGTCGACTGGCTGGCTCCGATGCCGAACAGCTCGTCCAAGACGTCCGACGCGTCGCGGATCACCGCGGCACCTTCGCGCAACAGCCGGTTGCTGCCGGCCGCCGCGCGCGTCGAGACCCGTCCTGGCACCGCGCCCAGCGCGCGACCGAGGTCCTGCGCGAAGTCAGCGGTGATCAGCGTGCCCGACGCTTCCCCGGCTTCGATGACGACGGTCATCCGAGCCAGAGCGGCCATCAGCCGGTTGCGCGCCGGAAAGCTCCAGCGGTAGGGCCGCTGACCTGGCGGCAGCTCGGAGACGACGAGGCCGTTCGCCGCTATCTGCATGTGGAGATCCGCATGCCGGCGGGGATAGGCCACGTCGGGTCCTCCGGCGAGCACCGCGATCGTCGCCCCACGGGCGCCGAGCGCACCACGATGCGCCGCACCGTCGACGCCGAGTGCCATACCGCTGATCGTCGTAATCCCTGCGACGGCAAGGCCACGGCCGACGTCGTGTGCGACCTCGATCGCATACGGCGTCGCGTCGCGCGTGCCGACGACCGTCACCGCCGGCTCGGCTTCGGCCGCGGACAGCAGCTCAACGCTTCCGCGGCAGAATAGGACCGCTGGCTGGTCGTTCAGGTCCTCGAGCGAAGTTGGGTAGCTCTCGTGGTGCTGGCAGACCGCCGCTACCCCGGCGTGACGCAGATCGGCGCGAGCACGGCTCGGCTCGAAGCGGCCGAGGAAGGCGAGCGCCTCCTGCTCGCCCTTTCCGCCCACGGCGGCCGCCAACGAGACGTCGTCGAGCGCCAGCAGTTCCGACGGCGCACCGGGTCTCCCGACCAGTCCGGCGATGCGAGCCGACAGCAGGCCGATCAGGTAGCCGCGCCGTAGACAGCTGTCACAGGCCCCGCTCATGCCGCAGCCATCCGTCCTGGCGCTACCGCGCGATAGCCGAGCGCCTCGGCGACGTCATCGCGCTCAACCTTCTGCCTTCCGGCCAGGTCGGCGATCGTCCGCGCGACTCTCAGGACGCGATCGTGGCCACGCCCGGTCAGCACGCCAGCATCGAGCGCCGCGGCCAGTGGCTGCGATGCCCTTGTCGTGAGCGGCACGAGCAGTCGAGTCGCGCCGGCGGTCAGCTCCGCATTGCACGTGGCCGACGACGCAACCAGGCGTGTCGCCTGCCGCTCGCGTGCCGCGACGACCCGGGCCCGCACCGCGGCGGAGCTCTCCCCGGCCGCGCTGTCCGAGGCGAGCGCGAGTGCCGGCAGCGGCGCAAGCTGGCAGACAAGATCGATCCGGTCGATCAGCGGTCCACTGAGGCGGGCGCGGTAGCGGTCGCGCGTCAGCACTCCGCATTCGCAGCGCTCACCACCGATTCCACACGGACACGGATTGGCGGCCGCCGCAAGCAACACGCGAGCCGGAAACCGCAGTCCGACCTGCCCGCGCACGATGTCGACGCTGCCGTGCTCGAGCGGCTGGCGAAGCGCCTCCAAGGCCGGACGAGCGAACTCGGCGAGCTCATCGAGGAACAGAACGCCCCGGTGCGCCAGCGTGACTTCGCCGGGTCGCGGCCGCGCGCCGCCGCCGACCAGCCCCTGAGCGGAGATCGTGTGGTGCGGCGCCCGGAACGGCCGTTCGGTGGCCAAGCCGCCGCTGCCGTTGCCGATGACGCTCTGGACGCGCGTGATGTCGAGCGCCTCCTCGATCGTCGGTGGCGGCAGGATGCCCGGCAGCCGGCGAGCGAGCATCGTCTTGCCGGCGCCCGGCGGGCCGATCATCAGCAGGCTGTGACCGCCCGCCGCGGCGATCTCCAGGGCTCGTCGCGCATCGGCCTGACCGCGCACATCGGCGAGGTCGGGGGGCTCTACCTCAGCCGCGACGGGCTGTGCCCCGTCGGTGACCGGCGGCTCTGGAGCCCACCGCCCGTGGAGCAGGTCGACGAGCCGCTCGAGGTCGGGAACCGCCCAGACTTCGACGTCGTCGACCAGCGCCGCCTCCGCGGCGATCTCGGGCGACACGACGAGCCGCCGCAGCCCCGCCGCTCGACAGCCGAGGGCAATCGGGAGCGCTCCCCGCACCGGGCGCAGGGCACCACCGAGCGACAGCTCACCCGAGACGGCGATCCCCGCGAGCGCATCGGCCGGCACCTGGCCGCTCGCCGCGAGAACGCCGACGGCGATCGCGAGATCGAAGCTGGCGCCTGCCTTGCGCACCCAGGCCGGCGCCAGGTTGACGGTCAACCGCTGGAGCGGGAACTCCAGCCCGCTGTTCAACAGCGCCGACCGAACCCGCTCGCGAGCTTCGCGGACCGCGGTGTCGGGCAACCCGACGACCGTGAACGCCGGCAGGCCACGGCGGGCATCGACCTCGACGGTCACCTCACGGGCATCGACACCCTCGAGGGCAAACGTGGGAACGCTGGCAAGCACGGACAGCACGCTAGGCGGACCAGTCGCACCGGTGACAGCGCTCCAGCTACGACTCCGACACCGCCCGCCGCGCCCGCTTTGGCGGAGCTGTCACACAAGCGAACCTGCTGTTACCACACCCCACCTAGCGTCCCGTGGATGGCTACCGGCAACGCCCGTATCCGCCTCGGCGCGCACGGCGAGGACGTCGCCTGCGCCCATCTCGAGCGGGCCGGCTACACGCTGATCGAGCGCAACGGCCGCTGCGGCCGGACCGGCGAGATCGACATCGTCGCGCGCGACCGTCGGTGCCTCGTCTTCTGCGAGGTCAAGACGCGCGTCACCGGCGGCTCAGCCGGTCCCGCCGGGCCGCTCGACGCGATCGGCCCCGCAAAACGCCAGCGGATCCGCCGACTGGCCGCCGAATGGCTGCGAACCCGGCCTACGCCATCACCCTCCCCCGCCTGGATCCGCTTCGACGCCATCGGCATCGTCGTCGACCGTCAAGGGCGGCTCCTGTCCCTCGACCACGTCGAGGACGCCTTCTAGTTCTCAGCCTGAGATAGGCGTGGCTGGCAAGGAAGCAGGCCTTGACGTGTGCGCCAGCACACGAGAGGCCGATGACGCCGCCAGGCGCGCCTAGGTCAGGCTGAGCTGCTGATAAGCAGTCGAGTTGAACGACATGCGGTGCAGTGGGGAGACGCCGTGTGCGGCGATCGCAGCGCGATGATCTGGCGTCGAGTAGCCAACGTGCGCTGCGAAGTCCCACTCCGGGTGGCGCTCTGCCGCACGACGCATGTAGCGGTCGCGACTGACCTTGGCGAGCACCGATGCGGCGGCGATCGCCGCACTACGGGCGTCACCGTCGACCCCGGACTGATGATCGTGCTAGAACGGCGGCACGCGGAAACCGTCGACGAGGCAGATCGTCCCCGGCACCGCAACCCGTCGCAGGGCGGCACGCAGGGCATCGAGGTTGCTCACATGCAGTCCACGCGAGTCGATCGCCCGCACCGACCGCGAGACAACCGCGGTCCGCGTACACGCCCGCATCACCAGCGGATACAGCTCCTCACGCGCCTCCTCGCTGTGCTGCTTCGAATCGTTGAGCTTCGTCAGCGCACGGCGGTCGGCCAGCGTCAAACGCTCCAGGTCGAATAGCACCGCCGCCGCGACCAGCGGACCAGCCAGACAGCCCCGCCCCGCCTCATCGGCACCCGCCACGAACCGCGAACCCAGCTCCCGGTCAAAAGCGAACAGCCGCCGCCCACTGTGCGCGGCTTTCCTCCTCCGCCTCCGCGCCGCCTTGCTCTGCGGCCCAGCTGTGCTCGCCTCACCCACGTCGGCCGATGATACGTCCCTCAGCCGACGCTCTCTAACGCGCGAGGAACAAGCCTGCCGGTACCGCCTGAGCCCGTGGCGTGCTCCGCACGCGAGGGCTCTGGAGGTGCCGTCAGGCGCCGTTCCGCAGCCGTTAGAGGCCGCCCCATTTTGAGGGTGGCCAGTATGTGGCGAAGGCATTGCCGATGAAGTTGTCCTTCGGCACGGGACCCCACTCGCGGCTGTCTGCGCTTGCGCCGCGGTTGTCGCCCATCATGTAGTACTGGCCTGCGGGGATGACGATCGGGTCGGGCATGTTGCAGAGCGCGCACTGCGCGTCGGGCCTGATGAACGGCTCCTTCTGCAGTTTGCCGTTGATGTAGACCCGGCCCGCTCTGACCGACAGCCGCTCGCCGGGCAGGCCGACGACGCGCTTGATGAAGTTGGTCTCGGACTTGCCGGGGGTCGAGCGCGGGCAGGGCTGCTCGGCCGGGTGACTGACGCCGCACATGTTGTCGTCGGCGCCCTTCGGCGGCTTGAAGACCATCACGTCGCCGCGCTCTGGGTCGCCGAAGTGCTCGCCGATGCGGTTGACGAGCACGCGCTGACCGATCTCGAGCGTCGGCACCATGGACTCGCTCGGGATGCGGAACGGCTTGACGAGGAAGGCTTGGATGCCGAGCGCGACACCGAGCGCGACAGCGACAATCACCACCAGCTCGATCAGTGAGCCGCCGGCGCTCTGCTTTCCATCCCGAGCCACTAACCCTCCGGCCCGTCGTCCGTCAGGAGTCCGACTTGTTGCCGGACTCGGCGTCGTCGCCGTCTGCGTCGGGCTCGGCGACAGGCGCCTCGTCGGCCTCAGCCTCGGCGGCGGGCTCTGCCTCGGCCTCGGCGGCCGGCTCCTCGGACGCCGTGTCAGGAGCCTCGACCGGCTCAGCCTCGGTGGCGCTGGCCTCCGTCTCGGGGGCCTCGGCCTCAGGAGCCTGCTCCTCGACGGCCTCTGGAGCCTCGGGCTCTGGCGTGTCGACGATCGCGTCGGTCTCGGGTGGCGGCATGACGCCCTCGAGCTCGTCGTCGTCGCGGCCGAAGCGGCGCTCGCGGACGCGGGCGCTGCGACCGATGCGGTCGCGCAGGTAGTAGAGCTTGGCGCGCCGGACGTCGCCGCGAGCGGCGACCTCGATCTGCTCGATCTTTGGCGAGTGGACCGGGAACGTGCGCTCGACGCCAACGCCGAAGGACTGCTTGCGGACGGTGAACGTCTCGCGTGCGCCGCTGCCCTGGCGCTTGATGACGACGCCCTCGAAGACCTGGGTGCGCTTGCGGGTGCCCTCGACGACCTGGAAGTGGACGCGCAGACGGTCGCCCGCCTGGAACTTGGGCACGCGCCGCAGCTGCGACCGCTCGATGGTTTCGATGACTCCGCTCATGGCATGAAAAGGCGCGAGCACCATCGGTGCTTCGCGCGACGGCGCATCCTAGCGGAGCCGGCGCCGGCTCTGCTCTGCGCGCCACTCACGGACCTTGCCGTGGTCGCCGGATCGCAGCACTTCTGGGACTTCGTGGCCACGCCATTGCGCCGGTCGCGTGTAGTGCGGATACTCGGGCGCGCCGCCCAGCGCCGCCGAGAACGACTCTTCGAGCGCGCTGTCGGAGTGGCCGAGCGTCCCGGGAAGCTTGCGCAGGATCGTGTCGCAGACGACCATCGCCGCGAGCTCGCCGCCGGCGAGCACGTACGGCCCGATCGACACCACGTCGGTCGCGAGATGCTCGTTGACGCGCTCGTCGAAGCCCTCGTAGCGGCCGCAGAGCAGCGCGATCTCCTCCTCGGCGGCGAGCTCGTTGACGAGCTGCTCGTCGAGCTGGCGGCCGCCCGCCGCAAGCGCGATCACTCGCCGGCCGGCGCGGCCGTCGACCGGGTCGGCGTCCCAGCGGGTGGCGAGCGCCGCCTCGACGACGTCAACGCGGATGACCATCCCGGCACCGCCGCCGTAGGGCGTGTCGTCGACCTGTCCGGCGCTCAGCGGCGTCGTGGCGCGCAGGTCGACGGTCTCGAGCCGGTGACCGAGGTCGAGCGCATTGCGCACGTGACGCTGTTCGAGATACCAGTTGAACCAGGCTGGAAAGAGCGTGAAGACGTCGATGTTCACTTGCCCTCCTCCGTTTCGAGACGGAGGAATCGGCGATCGATCTCGATCGTCCGCGCGTCGAGATCGACGGCGTGGACGGCGTCGGAGATCAGCGGCACGAGCTCGCCCCCCTCGAGCTCGAGCAGGTCGCAGGAGGGAGCGTCGATGACCCGGACGACGGCGCCGAGCCCTTCGACGCGGCAGCCGACGAGATCCTCGGCGAGCCACTCCCCCTCGGCCAGCGAGGCTTCGACGAGCAGCAGCTTGCCACGCAACTCGGCGGCGGCCTCTCGGCTTTCGACGCCCGTGAGCCGTATGAGCGGCTTGCTATCCGTCCCCGCCCGCCGCACGACGGTGCGCTCGCGGCCGTCGACCTGGACGACCGTGTCGCGCTCGAGCGGGTGGTCCGGGCGCTCGACGTGAAAGCTGCCGTCGAGGCTGTGCGTCCGGCCGACGACTCCGGCCGTCACCAGGCGCGTCTCGGTCGCCACGGCGGTCAGACGGCGTCGACGACGTCGATCAGGACGCGCTTGTCGCGCCGGGTGGCGCTCGCCTTGAGGACGGTGCGCAGCGCTGAGATCGTCCGCCCGCGACGGCCAATCAGCCGGCCGGCCTCATCGGGCGGGGCGTGCAGCTCGAGGACGATCGTGCCGTCCTCCTCTTCGAACGAGTCGACGGACACCGAGTCGGGGTCGTCGACGAGAGCGCGAGCCAGATAGGCGAGCAGCTCCTCCATGCGAGCAGCTAGGAGTCGTCGCTGGAGTCGCCCTCGGCGGGCGTGTCGGCCTGGGCGGGCGCGTCCTCAGCAGGCGTGTCAGCCTCGGCTGCTGCCTCTGCGTCCGCGGGGGCCTCGGCCTCGGGCGTCTCGACAGCCTCTGGCTCAGCGGATACGTCTGCCTCAGCCGGTGCGGCCTCGGCGACCGGCTCGGCCTTCGGCTTGGGCGGCGTCGCGACCGGGGTCGGCGCCTCGCGGGCGGGCATCTCGTAGCCGGTGTTCTCGGCGCGGATCAGCTTCTTGACCGTGTTGCTCGGCTGTGCGCCGCGGTCGAGCCAGTGCTGCAAGCGCTCGCGATCGATCTCGATCCGCGACGGCTGCGTCTGCGGGTTGTAGTGCCCGATCGTCTCGATCGTGCGACCGTCGCGCGGCGAGCGGCCGTCGGCGACAACTACTCGCCAGATCGGGTTCTTCTTGGAGCCGACGCGGGTCAGCCTGACTTTTACGGCCAAGGTCTCTTCTCTAATCGGGGTTGGATACTGCTGCTGCGGCCCGGGAACGTTAGCGGCCCGAGGCGATCTGCGCCAGCGAGGGCATCTTGCCGCGTGCCATCTGGCGCATCAGCTTCTGCATCTGGGCGAACTGCTTGACGAGATTCGAGACCGCCTGGACGTTGGTTCCCGATCCGCGCGCGATCCGCCGGCGACGCGACCCGTCGATGATCTTCGGGTTCGCGCGCTCGGCCGGCGTCATCGAGGTGATGATCGCCTGCAGCCGGTCGAGCTCCTTGTCGTCGACCTTCAGGCCGTTGAGCTGCTGGCCCACACCCGGCAGCATCTTGAGGATGCTCTGCAGCGGGCCCATGCTGCGCACCTGCTGCATCTGCTCGAGGAAGTCGTCGAGAGTGAACTGGTTCTTGCGGATCTTGCGCTCGAGGTCCTGGGCCTGGCGCTCGTCGATCCGCGCCTCGGCCTTCTCGATCAGCGTCATCACGTCGCCCATGCCGAGGATCCGCTGGGCCATCCGATCGGGGTGGAAGCGCTCGAAGGCGTCGAGCTTCTCGCCGGTCGAGGCGTAGAGGATCGGCTTGCCGGTGATCGCCTTGACCGACAGCGCAGCGCCGCCGCGCGCGTCGCCGTCGAGTTTGCTGAGCATCACGCCGTCGAACGCCGTCGCGTCGGCGAACGCCTCGGCGACGTTCACAGCGTCCTGGCCGGTCATCGCGTCGACGACCAGCAGCACGTCGTGGGGCTTGGTGCGCTTCTTGATCTCGCTGAGCTGGCCCATCAGCTCGGCGTCGACGTGCAGGCGGCCGGCGGTGTCGACGATCAGCACGTCGCGCTTGTCGGCGCGCGCCTGGCCGAGCGCCCACTCGGCGACGTCGACCGGATCGCGGCTGGTGCCTTGCTCGTAGACGGTCGCGCCGGCGCGACCGCCGACGGTGATCAGCTGGTCGACCGCAGCCGGGCGCTGGAGGTCGCAGGCGGCGAGCGCGACGTCGAGCCCCTTCTCCTCCTTGAGGTGGCGGGCGAGCTTGCCGCAGGCCGTCGTCTTGCCCGAGCCCTGGAGGCCGGCCATCAGGATGACCGTCGGGCCGCTCTTCGAGAAGACGAGGTCGCGGCCGGAGCCGCCCATTAGCTCGGTCAGCTCGTCGGCAACGACCTTGACGACCTGTTGGCCGGGGTTGAGCGAGTCGAGGACGTCGGAGCCGGTCGCCCGCTCCTTGACCGCGCTCGTGAACTGCTTGACGACCTTGAAGTTGACGTCGGCCTCGAGCAGCGCCAGCCGCACCTGGCGCATGGCCTTGGCGACGTCGTCCTCGGTCAGGGCACCGCGCGAGCGGACGTCGCCGAGCGCGCCCTGGAGTCGGTCAGCGAGTGTGTCGAACACGTAGTCAGGCTAGCCGGGCGGCGAGGGCTGATGCGTTCATATGGGCGATCGCCTCGATCGAGACCATCGGGTTGACGCCGGAGGCGCTCGGGAAGGCGGAGGCGTCGCAGACGACGAGGTCGCGCACGTCCCAGGTCTCGCCGGCCGGCGTGCAAGCGGAGGTCGATGGCGTGCCGCCCATCCGCGCGGTGCCCATGATGTGGAAGGAGGCCATCGCCACCTGGCCGGAGCCCCATCCGCAGCGGTCGGCATCACGCATGAAACGGTGGCGGTCGCCGTCGACGCCCGGGTCGTAGGAGACCCAATCTACATGCGAGCTGAAAATCCGCTTGGCGCCCGCCGCCTCCAGGATCTGGGCGGCGCCGTCGAGTCCGGTGCGGAGGTTGTCGCGGTCGAAGCCGGACAGGCGGTAGCGGACGACCGGCTCGCCGTCGCGGCCGACTCGCACCTCACCGGCGTCGCGGTCGCGCAGCAGCGCCCCGATGCCGGCGGCGTTCGGCAGCGCGCGCATCAGCTCGTGGTGGCCGCGGCCGCCGCGCCACGGCCAGAAGCCGTTGACGACGTGCGGGTGCATAGCGGCCGTCTCGTACTTGACGCCGTAGCCACCCTCGAGATTGGCGTGCTGGTCGGAGTAGAGCGCCTGCATCGCCCCCTCCCAGGGCCGCAGCTCGTCGTCGAACAGGCCCCAGGCGACGGTCACGGGATGGAGGTGGAGGTGCTTGCCGACGTTGCGGTTGCGCAGGCCCGAGCGGCTCAACAGCGCCGGCGTCTGAATCGCGCCACAGGCCGCGACAACAGCGCGAGCTCGGACCGTGACGCGGTCACCGACGTCGGTGACGGCCTCCACCCCGCGCGCCGCACCGTTCTCCACGACCACCTCGCGCACCTTGGTCCCGACGAGGATCCGCGTTCCTGTCGCGTGGGCGTCGGCGAGCCAGGTCTTGACCGTCGACTGCTTCGCCCCGAGCCGGCAGCCGAACGGGCAGTAGCCGCAGATCTCGCCCTGGTCGCAGCCGCGCACGTCGCGCGGCATCGCGTCAATGTGCCAGCCGAGCGCCATGCAGCCGTCGCGCATCGTGCGGTCGCGCGATGACGGCGACGAGTGCTCGTGGTTGACGCCGAGCCGCTCGCAGACCGCGTCGAGGCTGGCGTCGAAGTCGCGATCGGCGAAGGCGTGGACGCCGTGGCCTGCCCACTCGGCGCGGATCGCGTCCGGGGTCCGAAACGACGTCGAGTAGTTGACGACGGTCCCGCCGCCGAGGCAGGCGCCGGCGAGCAGCGACAGGCTCTGGTCGGCGCTCGCGGTCGGCGCGCCGGCGTACATCGTGCGGATCGCGTTCAGCTCGGAGCCGTCGAAGTCGGCGTCGTCGTAGTAGCCGCCGGCCTCGATCACGACGACGTCGAGCCCGGCCGCCGCCAGCACGCCGGCCGCGGTGCCACCACCCGCGCCCGATCCCACGACGACCACGTCGCAGTCGAGCTGGACATCGCCCTCGACGGCCAGCGGCACGATCGTCTTCGCCGGCGCGGCCACGTTGGGCCCCAGTGGGCCCGGGTAGCCGATCTCGCCCCACGCCGGGCTCGGACCGCCGTCAGTCGCCGGCAACATCCAGTAGAAGAGCCGCGTCCCCTTGCAGAGCGCCTGGAAGGCCGCACGCCGTTGTGGCAGCCGCGAGTCGCACCAGGACAGCAGGACCCGCTCGCGCGCGTCCTGGGGAAGCTCGGAGAACCGCTTCCAGCCGCCGCCGCCGAGCGCGGTCAGCGGCTGGCTGTCCCACAGCGACAGCAGCTGGGCGAGCTGGCGCCGCTCCGACGCGCGCGGGTTGCGGTCGATCGCCTCGAGCAGCGCCTCCGGGACACCGAGCTCGCTCGCCGAGGGCAGGCCGTCGCCGCCCGGGCAGACCGTGTCGCAGATCGCCCCTAGTGCGCGGCGCTGTCCCTCCGTCAGCTCCATCGCGCTATGCGGACCGCGGCGGCTCCGGTGGTTGCGGCGGCTTCGGCCGGTCCTTCGGCTCGGTGTCGGGGCCGAGCACGTCGCCCAGCTTCCCGAGCGCGTTGGTCAGCTCGCTCGGGATGATCCAGAGCTTGCTCGCGTCGCCCTCGGCGATCAGCGGCAGCTTCTGGAGGTACTGATAGGCGAGCACCTTCTGGTCGGCGTCGCCGCGATGGACGGCGTCGAAGACCGTCTCGATCGCCTGCGCCTCGCCCTGGGCCTCGAGGATCTGCGCCTCGCGGCGGCCCTCGGCACGCAGGATCGCGCTCTGCTTCTCGCCCTCCGCGGTCAGGATCTGCGACTGCTTGACGCCCTCGGCGGTCAGGATCGCTGCGCGACGGTCGCGCTCGGCGCGCATTTGCTTCTCCATCGCCTCCTGGATCGACTGCGGCGGGTCGACGGCCTTCAGCTCGACGCGGTTGACGCGGATTCCCCAGCGTCCGGTCGCCTCGTCGAGCACGATCCGCAGAGCGCCGGAGATCTTGTCGCGCGAGGTCAGCGTGTCCTCGAGCGTCATCCCGCCGATCACGTTGCGCAGCGTTGTGACGGTCAGCTGCTCGATAGCGCCGATGTAGTCGGCAATCTCGTAGCTCGCGGCCTTCGGATCGGTGACCTGGAAGTAGATGACGGTGTCAATGCTGATCACCAGGTTGTCCTCGGTGATCACCGGCTGTGGCGGGAACGACACGACGGTCTCGCGCAGGTCGATCAGCGGCTGGACGCGGTCGACGTAGGGCACGACAAGCGCCAGCCCGGCGTCGAGAGTGCGGTGATAGCGGCCGAGTCGCTCGACGATCCCGGCGCGCGCCTGCGGCACGATCCGAACCCCCTGCGCGATCGTGAACAGCACCACCAGCGCAATAACTCCAAGCACGATCAACGTCGCCACGTCAGCCTCCTAGCCCGTCCGCCACGAGCGCCGTGGCGCCCTCGATCTGCATCACCTCGACGCGCTGGCCCGCGTCGATCACCTCGTCCTCCGCATAGGCGCGCGCGGACCAGACCTCGCCCGCGAGCTTGATCGTCCCGCCATCGCGATCCACACGCTCGAGCACGAGAGCGCGCGCGCCGATCAGCGCGGCGGTGCCGGTGCGAATCCTCGGCGGCGTCACCAGATGGCGGCGGGCGATCGGCCGCAGCACCAGCAACGAAGCGGCCGAGGCGACGATGAAGACCACCATCTGAAGCGCCGTGCCGGCCCCGAGCAGCGCCGCGAGCGCGGCGAGCACGGCCGCGACGGCGATCGGCCCCATGAAGAACGAGAGCGTCAGGATCTCCCCGATCGCCAGCAGTCCCGCGACCACGATCCAGATCACCCAGGCGGACATGCCTTGATCCTATGCGGTGGGGCCCTATTCTCTCGGCGCTGATGGCGCGCGAGTGGAATGAGCTGTTCGTCGTGGGCGGGGAGCCGATCGAGGCGCCCGTCACCGAGGCCGTGGCCGACGAGAGCGAGGAGAAGCCGAAGCGGCGGTTCTTCAAGCGGCTGCGCGAGAACATGGCGAAGACGCGCCAGGCACTCGGCGCCGAGATCCAGGCGACGATGTTCGAGCGGCTCGACGACGAGGCGTTCGAGCGGTTGGAGGAGGCGCTGATCTACGCCGACGTCGGCGCGCCGACAACGGCGTCGATCGTCGAGCGGCTAGAGGGCGAGGCGGCGTCCGGCGACCTCGAGAGCGGCGAGGACCTCACACGGAGGCTGAGGGAGCTGCTCGCCGAGACCGCGCGCGTCGAGGGCGACACGATCGATCTCTCGGCCAAGCCGACGGTGATCCTGATGGTCGGCGTCAACGGCACCGGCAAGACGACGACGATCGGCAAGATCGCCTGGCACCTGCAGAAGGAGCTCGGCCAGTCGGTGCTGCTCGCCGCCGGCGACACCTTCCGCGCCGCGGCGGCCGAGCAGCTCGAGGTCTGGGCCGAGCGCGCCGGTTGCGACATCGTCCGCGCCAACGAGGGCTCCGACCCGGGCTCGGTGATGTTCGACGCGATCGAGGCCGCAACAGCACGCGGCCACGACGTGGTCCTGTGCGACACCGCTGGTCGGCTCCACACCCAGCAGCACCTGATGGACGAGCTGGCGAAGGTCCGCAAGGTGATCGCCTCGAAGCTGCCCGACGCTCCGCACCACACGCTGCTGACGATCGACGCTACGACCGGCCAGAACGGCCTGCGTCAGGCGCTGCTCTTCCGTGAGACCGTTGACCTCGACGGAATCGTGCTGACCAAGCTCGATGGCACCGCGAAGGGCGGCATCGCGCTGGCGATCGCCCAGGAGCTGAATGTGCCCGTGAAGCTGATCGGCATCGGCGAGGGCATCGAGGACCTGCGGCCGTTCGACGCCGACGACTTCGCCGCGGCAATCCTCGACTAGGCAGTTCTATGCGGCGCCGGCAGAGGCGTCGGCGGCTGGCTCGGCGACCGGCTTGGCCTGGTCGAAGAGGTTCTCGCCGGTACCGCTCAGCTGGCGCGAGACGACGCGCGAGATGCCATCGCCGCCCATGCTGACGCCGTAGATGCGGTCGGCGGCGTCCATCGTGCGCTTCTGGTGGGTGACGACTATGAACTGGGCGCGATCGGAGTAGCGCCGGACGAGCTGGAGGAAGCGATCGACGTTGAGGTCGTCGAGCGCCGCCTCGACCTCGTCGAGGATGTAGAAGGGGCACGGGCGGGCGAGGAAGACCGCGAACATGAACGCGAGCGCGACGAGCGACTTCTCGCCGCCGGACATCAGCGACAGGCGCTTGGTCGACTTGCCGGCCGGCGTGACCTCGATCTCGACGCCCGGCTCGGAAGCCGCGGGCTTCGCCGCCGACTCCTCGGGACCGTCGTCGGCCTGGACGGCGTCGTCACCGTCCTGCCCCTCCCCCTCGGCCTCCTGGCCGCCGAGCACCGGGCGCGGGCCCTGGTCGGGCTGGACAAGCCGCAGCCGGCCGCGGCCACCTGGGAAGAGGTGCGCGACGACCTCCTCGAAGTTCTTCGCGGTCGCCTCGTAGGTCTCCTCGAAGCTCTCGCGGATCCGACGGTCGGTGTCGCGAATCAGGCCCTGGAGCTCGGATAGCGCGCTCTCGAGGTCCTTGCGCTGGCCCTCCAGCTCCTCGACGTGGGCGATCGCCTCGTCGTACTCCTGGGCGGCGAGCGGATTGACCGGGCCGAGTTGCTCGCGGCGGCGTGCGAGCCGGTCGATGCGGGTGGCGAGCTCGCTGCGACGGCCGTCGTCGAGCGGCTCTTCGGCCGGCTCTGCTGGCAGGCCGAGACGCTCGGCGACCTCGGCCAGCTCGCCCGCGGCATCGGCCGACTGGTCGCGGATCTGCTGAGCGGTGACCTCTGCGACCGTGACGCGCTCGCTGGCCTCGCGCAGCGCGCGCTGCAGCTCGGACTCCTGGTGAGCGCAACTACGCAGCTCGGCGGCGGTCCGGTCGCCGGCCTCGGCACCGGCGGCGTGCTCGGCCTCGATCAGCGCGACACGTGTGGCAACAGCCTCACGGGCGTCGTCGAGTGCCGCGGCGGCACTGTCGGCGGCAGCCGCCAGATCGCGGTCGCGCTCGATCCGTCCACGTAGGCGAGCGGCGCGCTCGACCCGCTCGTTGTGCTCGCGCAGCGCGCTCTCGGCCATCCGGCGTTCGCCGCGAACCTCGGCAGCCAGCTCAGCGCGGCGGACCGCGTCGGGCCCCTCGTCGGGGCTCTCGCTGCGCTGCTCGATCAGCCATTCGGCGCGGCGGATCGCCTCGCCGGCGGCCTCGACCTCGCGGACCGCTCCGCGCAGCGCGGTCTCGGCCTCGTCGCGCCCGCGATCAGCGGTGAGCACCTGCTCGGCGGCGCGCTCGACCGTTACCTTCGCCTCGGCCTCGGCCTTGACGGCCTGTTCGGAGGCGGCGACGAGCTCGACGCGGCGGTTGCGCTGCTCGAGCACGCGCTCGGCGCCGCCCGCGGGCGCCTGGCGCAGCTCGCCGGCCCCCGGCCGCCAGACACGGCCGCTGCGGGTGACAGCCAAACCGTCGAAGTCCTTCGGCACGTCGGAGAGCGAATCGACGACCCAGACCCCGGCCAACAGTCGCTCCGCCAGTTGGGCGGCGGCGGTGTCGGCCTCCACGCGGTCGAGCAGGCGCTCGGCGTCTGCCGTCGGCGTCTTCCCACCGGCTGCGGCATCACCGGCCGCGGCAACGAGCACATAGCCGCCCTCGTCGCCGGCGCCGTCGAGCAGGCGCTCGCCGTCGGAGACGCTCTCGACGACGCCCGCGCCGAGTCGCGGGCCGAGCGCCGCGGCAAGCGCGAGCTCGTAGCCTGGCTCGACGCGAAGCTGCTCCGATAGCGCGCGAGCACCCCCGGGCGCGCCCTCGGCAGCGCGTAGGAACTGGTTGACAGCCGCCAGCTCGGCACCGGCAGCCGCAGCCGCGTTGCGGGCTGCCTCGGCCGCACGCTCGGCGAGGCGCCGCTCATCCCGGGCAGCCTCGGCAACCTGCTCGGCCTCGGCAAGTGCCTCACGCCGCTGCTGCGCGGCCTGCTCGAGCTCGACGCGCTGCGCGGCCGCGGCGTCGCGCTCGGAGCGCAGCTGCGCGAGCTCCTGCTCAAGCCGCTCGACGCGGCGGCCCTCGAGCACCTCGAGCTCCCGCTCGAGCTCGGCGATCTTCGCGGCAGTCCCAGCCTCGGGGTCGCCCGCCTGGGCGACCTCGCGCTCCAGCAGCTCGAGCTGAGCAGCCCGGCGCTCGGCGCCGTCGATCGCGGCCCGGCTCTGCTCGCGCGCACGATCGAGCCGCATCGCGATCCGCTCGCCGGCGCCGCGCGCGGCGAACAGCCGCGCCTGCAACGCCTCGCGCAGGCGGCTCTGCTCGGCGAACGCCTGCTCGGCCCGCTCGCGTCGCTGCGCCACCTCGGCCAGCTGCTTCTCGGAGTCGTCGCGTCCCGCGCGCGCAGCCGTCGCCGCGGCCTCAGCCTCGGCGAGCTTCGCCGTCGCCTCGCGCACGGCGTCGCGCGCAAGCTCGTAGCGCGCCTCGGCCGTCTGCCGCTCGAGCCGCTCGTGCAGCTCGGCGGCCTCCGCCTGGCGCTTCAACGGCCGCAGCCGCCCGCGTGCCTCGCGCTCGACGTCGAGCGCCCGTGACAGGTTCTCCTCGGTCCGCTCCAGCTTCAGCTGGGCACGGCGACGGCGCTGGCGGTGCTTGCCGAGACCGGCGGCCTCCTCGATCAGCATCCGTCGCTCGCGCGGCCGCGACAACACGATCGACTCGACCCGGCCCTGAGACACGACCGAGTGCATCTCCTTGCCAAGCCCGGTCTCCGACAGCACCTCGGCGATGTCGGCGAGCCGGCAGCGCGCGCCGTTGAGGCGGTACTCGCCATCACCGTCGCGACCGAGCTTGCGGACGATCGAGATGTCGGAGAAGTCGGACTCCGAGCGACCGCCGGAGTTGTCGATCACGACCTCGACCTCAGCCGCGTTCGAGCCCTTCACGCCGTGGCCGCCGGCGAAGATCACGTCCTTCATCGACTGGCCGCGCACGGCGAGCGGGCTCTGCTCGCCGAGCGCCCAGAGCACGGCGTCGGTGATGTTCGACTTGCCCGAGCCGTTCGGCCCGACGACGACCGACACGCCGGTTCCGAACTCGAGCGTCGTCCGGTTCGGGAACGACTTGAAGCCCTTCATCGAGATCGAGCGCAGGTGCATCAGTCGCCGTCCCCCTCGAACTCGGCGAGGCCCCGGGCGGCGGCCTCCTGCTCGGCGATCTTCTTCGTACGTCCTTCGCCGCGACCGACCTCACGTCCCTTGACCCGCGCCGCAATGACGAAGTGACGATCGTGTGGCGGGCCGGTCTCCTCCACGATGGCGTAGTCGACGACGGCGCCGCGACGCGCGACGCGCTCCTGAAGCACCGACTTGAAGTCGGCCGAGTGGTTGAGCGCCTCGTCGATCTGGCTGGCGAAGGCGGCGACGACCGGATCCGCGACACGGTCGTAGCCGAGGCCGAGATAGACCGCGCCGATCACCGCCTCGGTGACCGACGACAGGACCCGCTCGCTGGCCAGCAACGACTCGAAGCCACGCTCGTCGCCCTCCGGCGCGTGCTCGCGCAACCGCTCCGGCACGCCGAGATCGAGCGCCACCTCAGCGCAAGCGGCGCCGCTCACGGCCTGTGCCCGCACTTTCGTGAGCCGGCCGACGCCGTACTCGGCGAGCAACGGATAGAGGTACGAGGAGACGGCGAGGGCGAGGACAGCGTCGCCGAGGAAGGCCAGCCGCTCGTAGGACTCGCTGCGCGGACGGGTCCACGACGCGTGGCTGAACGCCTGACGCGCCAGATCCGACGGGATCTCGTCGAGCAGGTCAGCGAGGGTCTCCCCGGCCTCAGGCGTCTGCACGCTCGACATGGGCAGATACGAAGTCGGCGGCCTGACCGACAGTCAGGATCTTCGCCGCCTGATCGTCGGGAATGCGGATCCCGTAGTGGTCCTCGAGCTCGACGGTCAGCTCGACGAGGTCCAGCGAATCCGCCTCGAGATCCTCCTTGAACCGCGTCTCCTCGCGGATCTGGGCAGGGTCGACCTCGAGCTCGGTCGCAAGATGCTCACGGATCCTGGTCAGTACCTCGGCGCGTTCCACGGGCGTCGTTGACGCTACCAGCGGGCGCGGACCTCAGCACCCCATCGGCCCGCAATGCCGCGGCCGTCCGCTCGACCATCTGCTCGTCGACCGCACGCCGGGCCAACTGGATCGCAGACGCAAGGCCATCCGGCCCGAAACTGCCGATCACCACCGGCCTGCGCAATCCGAGCAAGATCGCCCCCCCGACGCGCTCCGGATCGAGCTGCGAGCGCAACCCATCGACCTGACGCCGGATCAACAGCCCACCGAGCATCGACAGCGGATTCGACTTCACCGCCGCCCGGATCCCCTCGCGCGTCACCTTCGACGCCGACTCCATCGCCTTCAACGCCACATTCCCCGTGAACCCATCGGTCACGACGACATCCACCGTCGCATTCGGGATGTCGAACCCCTCGACGTTCCCCGTGAAGTTCAACGACCCGCTCGCCAACCGCTCATGCGCCGCCAGCACGTCCGGCGTGCCCTTACCCGACTCCGTCCCCACCGACAGCAGCCCGACACGCGGCCGCTCGACGCCCTCGACGTGCTCCATGAATGCCGCGCCCAAGTACGCAAACTGGACCAGGTGCTCAGGCCGCACCTCGACGTTCGCCCCGGCGTCCAGCAGCAGCACCCGCCCCGCCGGCAACGGCAGCAGCGCCGCGATCGCCGGCCGATGCACACCACGAATCCGCTTCACCGCCAAGGTCGCCGCCGCGAGCGTCGGTCCCGTCGCCCCCGCGCTCACCAGCGCCTCCGCTCGCCCGTCGCCGACAGCCGCCGCCGCCTGCACAATCGAAGCCTCCGGCCGCGACCGCACCGCCCGCACCGGCTCCTCGTCGCCCCCGATCCGCTCCGGAGCGTCTACGACCTCGACGTCGCCGCCGAGATCGCCGATCTCGCTCGCCGGCCCGAACAGCAGCACACGCTCGCCAGAACGGCGGGCACCCTCAGCGACAGCCCTCGGACCAGCGTCGGCGCCATTAGCGTCGACAGCGATCAAAGCCGCGAGCTACTCGTCGGAGTCGGGCGTCTGCACAACGACCTGCCGGCCGCTGTAGCTACCGCACTCGCCACACACACGGTGGGGAAGCCGCGGCGCCCCGCACTTCGGGCACGTCGAAAGGTTCGGCGGCACGATCTTGTGCTGCGAGCGGCGCTTGTTCGTGCGCGAGTGCGACTGTCGTTGCTTGGGGACGGCCATGAG
>CAMLNW010000016.1 GCA_946481495.1 uncultured Actinomycetes bacterium | reverse complement strand
CGTGCTGGTCAACAATGCCGGCATCTATGAAGGCGTCGCCGACAATGCCTCCGAGGACGGCAGTCCCGAGCTGGCCGCGAAGGCTGGCGCACGGGTGATCCACGAGCCGCGCCGCGGCTACGGCAGCGCCTATCTCGCCGGCCTTGGGGCCGCAACCGGCGACTACATCGTGATGCTCGACGCCGACCTGACCTACGACTTCGAGGACATCCCGGCGTTCGTCGCCAAGCTCGACGAGGGCGCGCAGATGGTGATCGGCGACCGGATGGACAACATCCACCCGGGCGCGATGCCGTGGCTGCACCGCTACGTCGGCAACCCGGTCCTGACCGGCATCCTCAACACCTTCTTCCGCACCGGCGTCAAGGACGCCCACTGCGGCATGCGCGCGCTCCGCCGCGACGTGCTGCCGACGCTCGACCTCCGCACGACCGGCATGGAGTTCGCCTCCGAGATGGTCATCCGCGCTTCGAAGCGCGACCTCGACATCCGCCAGATCTCGATCGAGTACCACCCGCGCGGCGGCGAGTCGAAGCTGTCGAGCTTCCGCGACGGCTGGCGCCACCTGCGCTTCCTGCTCGTCCACAGCCCAACCTGGCTGTTCATCATCCCCGGCACCGCGATGGCCGGGGTCGGCACACTGATTGCACTGACGGTGTTGTTCGACGTCAACCTGTTTGGCCGCGAGTGGGACCTTCACGCGCTGATCGGCGGCGCGCTGTTGATGATCGTCGGAACGCAGGTGCTCGCGCTTGGCCTATGTGCCCATGCCTACGGGACTTACTACATGGGTGACCAGGACCCGTGGTTCGACCGGATGCGCGCGCGCTTCCGCCTCGAGCATGGCCTGCTGCTTGGAGGGGCCGTGCTGCTCGTCGGCCTGACGGTCGGCGCGGTGATAGTCGGGACTTGGATCGGGCGCGGCTTCGGCGAGCTATCGGAGACCCAGCTGGCGGTGATCGCGGCGACACTGATGATCGTCGGCGTCCAGATCGTCTTCTCGTCGTTCCTGCTCTCGATCCTGGGCCTGCGGCGGCCGTTGTCGTAGTCGCACCCTGTGTCCAAGGCTCCCCTGCTCAGCATTGGCATTCCCGCGTACGGCCGACCGGAAGGCCTGGAGCGCGCTATTCAGTCGGCTCTGAGCCAGTCCGTTGCAGACCTCGAGGTGGTAGTTTCCGACGACGCTTCGCCGGGCCAAAATGTTGCCCGCATCGGTGAGCGCTTGGCGTCCGAGGACGCACGCGTGCGGTTCGCCCGCCAACCCCGGAATCTCGGCCACGCGCGCAATTACCGCTGGGTCCTCGAAGCGGCGCGTGGCGAGTACTTCATGTGGCTATCGGATGACGACTGGCTCGATCCTGACTATGCACGCCGCTGTATTGATGAGCTGTGCGCCTCGTCGCGACGCCGGATTGTCTGCGGGCAGGCGCTCTACTACTCGGGTGGTGTTCTTATAGTCGACGAGAGGCCGACTGATCTGACAGATCTCCGCCCGGGGGGGCGCGTCGCCAAGTACTACGCGACGGTGACCATGAATGGCCCCCTGTTTGGGGTTGTCAGGCGCAACGATCTACTCGGGATTCCATTCCAGGAGGTGCCCGCTGGTGACTGGCTGCTCGTCGCCGAACTGGCGGCGCGTGGCGAAGTGCTGACCTTGCGCGACGTCCACGTCCATCGTTCGATGGACGGTCTCGGCGGCGACGAGGAGCGGTTGGCGGGATCGTTTGGATTCCGTGGTGCGCGGGCGCGCTGGTATCACGTCTGGGTTGCTGGCAAGGTCTGGCGTGAGGTGGCAGGCGGAAACCTGGGGTCTCCGCTGGAGCGGCTCGTTGCGGCAACGCTTTCAGCGTTCGCGGTGCTCGTTCGCTTTCCACTCATGAAGTTGCTCCGAATCGCTGGGCTGGCTCGGCTCGAGGAGCACGTGATCCCGTGGTTCAGACAGCGCAGGCGTTAGCCTTCCAGCCCGTGTTGAGCCGCGTGCGCCATCGCCTTGGGTCGATCGTGGGGTCACTCGTTCTGCACCAATGGCCATGGCTGTCGTGGCGGATCCGTGGCGGTGGAATGTTGCCCATCGGATCGGAGTCCTTCTGGTTCCACGGGATCGCGGATCGCCGGCACGTCTGGTGGGCTCAAGCGACCCGTCGCGGCGAGTGGGAGCAGCCGATGATCGCCCAACTTGCGGGCGCGCTCCGTGAAGGGGACGTGTTCGTGGACCTCGGTGCCTATGTAGGCGGCTATAGCTTGCTCGCGTCACGCCTTGTCGGGCCGACAGGGAAGGTGGTGGCCTTCGAGCCGGACCCGGCCGCCCGCCGGCTGCTCGAGTTGAACGTGGCGAAGAACCGAACAGCGAATGTGACCGTTGTTCCCTTCGCTGTTGGGCGTGAGCCGGGCACCGTGCGCTTCGTCGCCAGCGGCGACTCGGTGGGGCGGATCGATCCTGGCGGCGAGCTGGAGGTACGGCAGGTCGTGCTCGACGACTACTGCCAGGAGCACGACCTGCGGCCCAATGTGATGAAGGTCGATATTGAGGGTGGAGAGGCCGCAGCTCTGGAGGGCAGCACGGTCGCCCACAACCTTCGGACGCTCGTCTTGGAGGTTCATGAGCCGCAGCTCACAGAGCGTGGAGTAGATGTCAGTGCGTTCCTCGACGGGCTCGGTGAACACCAGCTGATCGAGTCACCCCAGAGCGGCAATTATGCCGTGCTGGTAGAGCCGCGCGTCGCCGCGTGACGGGCGGTGACATAAGGCTTTCGGCAGTCATGGTCGCCCGCGACGAGGAGCAGATGATCGAGGGTTCGCTGCGGACGCTGAGTTTTTGCGACGAGATCGTTGTCGTCGTGGACGATCGCTCGACGGACCGAACCGAGGAGATTGCGCGCCGCTATGCGGACAAGGTCATCATCGAGCGGTTCCGCGACTTCGCCCAGATCCGCAACGTCGCACTTGAAGCCGCCACAGGATCATGGATCCTGCACGTCGACGCCGACGAGCGGATCACGCAGACCCTGGCGCGCGAGATTCAGGATGCCCTGGTCGCCAATCCCTCTGTTGCTGCGTTCTGGCATCCGACGATCAACTTCTTCTGGGGTCGTCGCATGGACCACGGAGGTTGGGGCATGATGATGCAGCCCCGTCTGGTGCGCCGCGACCATACGCGCTTCGAGGGCCGGGTCCATGAGCAGCCCGCGATCTCCCGCGAGAAGAGCGGGAAGTTGCGCGGCGAACGATGGCACTTCTCACATCGTTCGATTGACGAGAACCTCCGCAAGGTCCTCCTCTACGGTCGGCTAGAAGCCCGCGATCGGTTCGAGGCTGGTGCGAAGCCTGTGACTACATGGACATTCGTCCGTGTCATGGCTTTGGAGTTCGGCCGTCGGATGATTCGACGGCGCGGCTACCGGGACGGCATGCCTGGAGTCATCGAGGCGATCTTCCAGCCATTCGCGCTCTTCTGCGCGCAGGTGATGCTCTGGGAGCTCCAGCAGGGTGACGACATTCGTAGGCGCTACGAGGATCTCGAGCGCGAGTTCGAACGCCGAGCCGACTGAGGCGGCGCTGGCGGTGATTCACGCCGGTCTCAACCTCGTGTACCTGGTGCCTGGCGAGACCGGCGGCATGGAGGTCTACGCGCGCGAGCTGATCCCGCGGCTGGCGGCGATCGAGGGGTTGCGCGTCACGGCGTTCGTCAACCGCGAGGCGGCTGAGGGGGAACGAGGGCCGTGGCACGAGGTCCCGCATGAGATCGTTCCGGTCAAGGCGCGCAACCGGCTCGAGTGGGTACGCGGCGAGCAGCAGCTGCTTCCGCGGATGGCGCGCCGCGCGGGCTGCGACCTCGTCCATAGCCTCGCGTCCACAGCTCCGCTGTGGGGTCGCTTCACGCGCGTGACGACGATTCACGACATCAACTACAAGCTAGTACCTGACGCCCACTTCGGACTGATGCGCCGCGGAATGGGGATCCTGATCCCCGCCGCGGCGCGGCGGTCGCACCGGATCATCGTCGACGCCCACTCGACTGTGCGCGACGTCGAGCGTCATCTGAAGGTCGCGTCGGAGAAGGTTGACGTCGTGCCGCTCGGAGTGGGTCAGGAGCCGACCGCAGCCCCCACCGCCGCCGGTGCGCTGCGGGCCAAGTTCGACCTTGGCGATCGGCCCGTACTGCTCAGCGTCTCGGCGAAGCGGCCGCACAAGAACCTGCTGCGGCTGCTCGATGCCCACGCCGCGATCGAGCCGGGCGAGCGTCCGATGCTGGTGATTCCGGGCTACAGCACGCCTCACGAGGCCGAGCTCGTTCGCCGCGCTGCAGCGTTGGGGACCACCGAGCACGTGCGGCTCCCCAGCTGGGTCGACAACCCCGACCTCGAGGGGTTGTACGAGCTGGCGACCGCGTTTGTCTTCCCATCGCTTTACGAGGGTTTCGGGTTTCCGGTGCTCGAGGCGATGCGGCGCGGAGTGCCCGTGGCCTGCTCGAACCGCTCGACCCTGCCAGAGGTCGCGGGCGACGCCGCACTGCTGTTCGATCCCGAGAGCGTTACGGAGCTGGCGGCGGCGCTCGTCAGGCTGCTCGGAGATGGCCGGCTGCGCGACCGGCTGCAGAAGGCGGGGCCGCGTCAGGCGGCCCGCTTCAGCTGGGACGCAACCGCTACCTCAACCGTAGCTAGCTACCAGCGAGCAATCTCGGAGCGGCGCGGGACGGGCGGGAGCGTGCGATGAGCGAACCGGACGAGCCCGGCACGCACGTCCTCGACTCGACAGACGCGGGCTCGCTCATCATCCGCGGCAGTGCCCTTCGAGTTGCCGGCTACGTCGCCGGCTCGGGGCTAGCGGTCGTCTCCGCCGCCGTTCTGACGCGGCACCTGGGTCCCGTCGACTTCGGCCGCTACTCAGTGGTGTTCGCCTTGCTGACCATCATCACTGGCGTCGCCGACGCCGGGACCTCTGCGCTCGGTGTGCGCGAGCACAGCGTCCGTGCGGGGGAGGCCGCCCACCGTTTCCTCCGCCACCTGCTCGGCATCCGACTGGTCATCGGCGCTGTAGGTGTCGTCGTGGCACTGGCGTTCGCCGTCGCGGCCGGTTACGACGACGCGATGGTCGCGGGCACCGCGCTCGGTGGCGTCGGCCTGCTGCTTGCCGTCATCTATACGACGCTGTCAATCCCGCTTCAGTCGTCGCTCAGGTTCGGCTGGGTCACCAATCTCGACCTGCTGCGCCAGGCCGTGTCCGTGATCGCGCTCGTTGCCCTCGCCGCCGCCGGGGCGGGAATCGTTCCGCTGCTCGCGGTGCCGATCCCAGTCGGCGTGCTGCTGATCGTCGCGACCACCGCGCTGGTCGGGCGACGTGAGAGCTGGAGCCCGAAGCTCGATCGTGTCGAGTGGACGAACATCCTTCGTCTAACAGTTCCGTTCGCGGCCGCCGCGATCGCCGGGACTCTCTATGCCCAGATCAGCCTGCTCGCGCTGTCGCTCGTCGCGACGGAGCGTGACGCAGGGCTGTTCGCGGCATCGTTCCGGATCTACTCAGTGCTGGCGGTGATTCCCGGGCTGCTCGTGGCGTCCGCTTTCCCGCTGCTCGCGCGAGCGTCGCGCGACGACCGTCATCGGCTCGCCTATGCGGTCACGCGGCTCTGGGAGGGCTGTTGGATCATCGGAGCTGGCTTGGCGCTCTTGGCGGGGGTCGCGGCGCCGCTGGCGCTCGACATCATCGCCGGCTCTGGGTACTTGGAGGCCGTCGGCGAGCTGCGGCTGATGTCTGTCGCGCTGCTGGCGACCTTCGTGATAGCGCTCGGCAGCTTCACGCTGCTCGCGCTCGAGCGCTACCGGTCGGTCGTCGGCGCGAACTTGGTTGGGCTGGTCCTGAGCGGCGGGCTCGCGGCTGCGCTCGGCAGCTCGCAGGGCGAGACGGCTGGGGCAATCGCCGTCGTCTGTGCCGATCTAACTCTGAGCGTGCTCTACGTCCTGGCGGTGTCGCGCGGCGAGGACGGCATTCGGCTCGGCGGGACGATCGTGCTAAAGGTCGCTTGCGCGACCGGCGCCGCGCTCGCCCCGCTCCTGTTGATATCGGGTCTTCCGGTCGTTGTGCAGACCGCGGTGGTTGGCGCTGTGTTCGCCGTAGTGATCATTGCGCTGCGCGCGATACCGGAGGAGCTTCTGGCGCTTGGGCGATCGCTCCTCGACCGTCGCCGGGACCCATCCGGCTAGGAGCTTCTCAGCGCTGCGGCGGGCGCGCGGCGGGGCGGCCGAGCCAGCGCTCGACACCAGCATGCATCGCGTCCGCCGACGCATCCCAGCTGTAGCGCGTGTTGGCGAGAGCGCGGGCCGCGGAGCCGATCTGCAGGGCAGTAGCGGGGTCGTCCAGCAGCTCGATCACGGCGTCGGCAAACGACTGTGGATCGTCGGCTACGCAGAGCTCAGCGCCGTCCCCGGCAGCGATTCCCTCGGCTCCGATCGAGGTGGCTACGACCGGACGACCGGCGGCCATCGCCTCGATCACCTTGAGCTTCGTCCCGCTTCCCGACAGCATCGGCGCGACGACGACCGCGGCGCGCGTCAGCCAGGGGTTGAGATCTTCCACGCGCCCTGGGACGTCGATGTCTGGGTGCGTCGCCAAAGCGCGGACGGCTGCGGGCGGGTTACGGCCGACGATCGCGAGCGTGGCGTCGGATCGGCGGGCGCGGACGCGGGGGAAGATCTCCTTGCCGAGCCACAGGGCTGCCTCGGCGTTCGGCTGATAGCTCAGTGTGCCGGTGAACAGCAGGTTGCCGGCGCGTGCTTCGTCCGAGGGAACCAACCCGAGCCGATCGACGTCGGCTCCGTTGGGGACCACCGCGCAGGGGACGTCCCAGCGCCGGACGATCTCGGCCGCGTCGTCGTCGGAGCAGGCAAAGGCTTGTGTCACGCGCCCGATTCCTCGATCAGTCTCGCGCCGTGCCAGCCGCGCGTCGCGCCGTGTTCGCAGCCGCGTCAGGCCCGTCGCCGCGCTTGCCCGCCGCGTCAGCAGCACGTCGGTCAGGTTTTGGAATACCAAGCCGATTGGCAGATCGCTCGGCAGGTCGCGTGCCCAGTCCAGTGCCCAGTCGTGCTCGATTAGGACGCCGTCCCAAGGCTCGTCGAGCGCGCGCTGGATCTCGCCACGTAGCTCGTGACGGTAGATACTCGCCTGCCAGGCCATCCACGAGCGGGTCAAGAGTCCCGCTCCGATGCGCGGGTCTGCGAGCGAGGCCACAACTGCCTCGCGCGCCCGCGATGCCGGGCGAACGACCGGCAGCAGGTCGACGCCGACTTCGCGCAGCTGAACCGCGCGCGGGATCTTCTCGGCAGGTGCGGGGGCGATGAAGCGAATCGCGATTCCGCGCTCGGCGAGTCCTCTGACGATCTGAAACAGCCGGACCTCGCCCCCATTGCCCTCAGGGTCCGGTAGCTCGGGCGAGAGCCAGAGCAGGCGGCAGTTGGTCACGACGATTCCCGGCGGCCTTGGTGAGCCGTTAGCTAGCCCGCCTGCTTCTGTGGCACACCGCTCGCGAGCAACTCGAGGTCCGCGTCCACCATCAGCCGCACCAGCTCCTCGAAGCTGGTCCGTGGCTCCCAGCCGAGCTTCTCCTTCGCCTTCGCCGGGTTGCCGATCAGATGCTCGACCTCGGCGGGACGCAGGAACTTCGGATCGATCCGGACATAGTCGGTGGGATCGAGGCCGACCTGATCGAACGCGACATCCACCAGCTCGCGGACGCTGTGCGTCTCGTTGGTCGCGATCACGTAGTCCTCGGGCGCGTCTTGCTGCAGCATCAGCCACATCGCCTCGACGTAGTCCTTGGCGTAGCCCCAGTCGCGGCGTGCGTCGAGATTGCCGAGCGCCAGCTCACTCTGCAGGCCGAGCTTGATCGCCGCGGCCGCGTGGGTCACCTTGCGCGTCACGAACTCCAGTCCGCGGCGTGGCGACTCGTGGTTGAAGAGGATCCCCGAGCAGGCGAAGAGGTCGTAGCTCTCGCGGTAGTTCACCGTGATGAAGTGGCCGTAGACCTTCGCGACGCCGTACGGACTGCGCGGGTAGAAGGGCGTCGTCTCGACCTGCGGTACTTCGAGCACCTGTCCGAACATCTCCGAGGAGGAGGCTTGGTAGAAGCGGGCCTCGGGGCAGACCTCGCGCATCGCCTCGAGCATCCGGGTCGCGCCGATGCCGCTGAACTCTGAGGTCAGGACTGGCTGGGTCCATGACGCGGCGACGAACGACATCGCGGCCAGGTTGTAGATCTCGTTTGGCTCGCAGGCGCGCATCACGTCGACCAAAGAGCGCTGGTCTAGTAGGTCGCCGGTGTGCAGGGTCAGGTTGTCGCGGCAGCCCTGGAGCCGCTGAAAGGTCTCGGTCGACGACCGACGGACCATCCCGTGGACCTCGTAGCCCTTCTCCAGCAGCAGCTCGGCGAGGTAGGAGCCGTCCTGGCCGGTGATTCCTGTGATGAGTGCCCGCTTTGATGACATGGGAGGGGAACCTACAGGCCACGCACTAGAACGTCGGGACGACTAGGGTGGCGGCGTGGGGCGACCGGGGACGAGGGATCGGTTGGGTGGCCTTAGCCACCGTCCGGCGCAGGAGGCGGGTGAGTCCGTAGACCTCGTGGTCAACAGCTACGAGCGCACCTACCGCGACCTTCTCGTGCCAGGTGTGTTCCGGCGGATCTGTGAGGACAACCCCTATCCGTTCGCGCGCCGCGTCGCCCTCGTCAACAACGTCCTTGACCGGGAGGACGTCTGTAGCCGCGCCCAGCAGCTGATCGCGGCGGGCGAGCTGGATGCCCTCGAGTTCGTCGCCGATCACGTCGAGGCAGGCCTAGCGGCAGCCGGTCTCGCGCGGACGGATCTCGGCGACATCCCCTACTTCACCGATTGGGCGCTGGCCGCGGTCGCGCTGCCGGGAGCCGATTGGATGATGCACTGGGATGCCGAGATTCGGATGCGCGAGCCGTGCGACTGGATCACTCCATCGATCGAGCTGATGCAGCACCACGCGAGGGTGTTCGTCGCCAACCCGAGTTGGGGCGACGAGGCCGATCTCGATCGTCATACATGCGAATGTGTGGGTCCCTTCGCCCTCGGACACGGCTTCAGCGACCAGGTGTTCCTCGCTCGCCGCAGCGACCTGGCGCGGCCCATCTACCGGGATCGCACGATGGCGAGGCTGCGTTTCCCGCTTGCCCACCTCGGCGACATCTTCGAGGCGCGTATTGACTCGCACATTCGCCGTCGGGGTCTGCTGCGCGCTACGTACCGTCCCGCGACCTATACCCACGGGGTGGCTATCGGCGCCGCGTACCCTCGACGCAGCTTGGGTCAGACCGTGCGCTTCGCGCGCAACCGGGCGATTGCGATCACTCTGCCCAAGATCCCGCGCGCGCTGCGTCCGAAGACGCTGAAGCTCCTCTAGCCTGGGCGTCCGCATCGGGCTCGGGCTCGCTACTGCCCTCCAGCTGCCGATTCACCCTCGCCTGGCTCGCCGCCAGCGACTGGACCGCCCGGTCGAGCGTGTGGATCGCGGTCAGCATCTCGTTGTCGACTCGCTGCTGGTGGGCCGAGTAGGGCTTGATGACGCGCAGCAGGGCGCGTCGGGCGGCGCTCTTGACGCCGGCGATGCGCGACGGCGGCGGTGGCTGGACGGGCCCGTCGTGGATCGCGCTGGCGAGCCAGTCGGTGTTGGCGATCCGGCGCTGGCGGGCAGGCGGCCCGGCGAAAGACTGGATCCGCTTCAGGCGGCGCGCCAGCTCGGCGCCGGCGATCTCGGGCGACCGCGTCGCGCGGATTGAGCGTTGGCCGAGCGCTCCTACCGCGCGGGCGCGCTCGGGATGTTCGAAGACCTCGCGCATCAGGCTGGCCGCGTGGCCGAGGTCGGGCTCGGCCCACTCGCCGTCGGCGGGGTAGGGGTCGTTGCCGGGTCCGATTGGCACCAGCTCGTAGTCGACGAGGTAGGAGTTGTCGGCGTCCATGAAGTCGAGGTTGCCCGAGAATCCGGTCGCGATCGTCGGCTTGCCGAGCCACATCGCCTCTGCCGGTGTGATTCCGAAGCCCTCGGCGCGGTGCAGCGACACGTAGCAGTCGCACGCCGCCATCAGCGCGTCCTTGTCGGCCCGCGGCAGCACCTGCTCCATCAGGTGGACGTCGGGATGGGCCGCGGCGGCCGCGGCGACGCGGGCGCGCGCCTCGGGGTGGGCGTTACCGTTGAGCGTCTTGAGTACCAGCGCGGCGCCTTCGCCCGGCTCGAAGGCGCGCGTGAACGCCTCGACCAGGCCGAGCGGGTTCTTGCGCTCGACCACGCTGTCGAAGTCGAAGGCGAACAGGAAGACGAAGCCGTCGGGTAGCCCGAGTTCCGCACGCGAGCGCTGAGGCGGATCGGGCAGCTCGATCGGTAGCGGGACGGTCAGCACCGGCACAGGCGACACGGGCTGGATCGCGCGGTGCACGTGCTCGGACAGCACCCAGACCTCGTCGACGTATTCGAAGGCGTCGAGGAAGCGCTGCGGGAAGGGGGTCACCTCCCAGGCCCAGAGCCCGATCGTGTAGCGGCTCTGGAAGAGCTCTTGGCCGGCTTGGCGCGCGAACGCGGGCAAGACGTCGGCATTGACCGAGATCAGGTTGATCGGGTGCGGCGCGTGCCGCGCGTCGGAGTTCGGCGGCGGGCCGAGCTGTGCGGAGCGTGCGGCGGTTAGGCCGATCGTCTCGACCGGGACGCCGGCGGCCGTCAGGCCGTCGAGGATCAGCCGGGCGTGCTCGCCGACTCCCAGGACCGAGTTGAAGTAGCCGGCCATGTTGACCCCCGCGTACAGTGGCGCCGCGCTCTCGTCGCCGGCCGCTCCAGGCAGCAGCCGGTCGGGAATCTGGCCGCGACCGTAGACCTCGGCCCAGGCGACGAGCCGCCCGCCGTCGGCGCCCTCGAGGTCTGCGAAGTCGCGGGTCAGGTCGTCGCGCGAATCGCGGAACGCGGTCAGGTAGCGCGTCACGCCCTGGGCGCCGCCCTCGTCGGCTGGGCCGTTGAGCCAGTCGACGAGCTCCGCCGCGCCACGCTCTGAGAACGGAGGCTCGGTCAGCTCGCCCTGCTCGACCCCGGCGCGGTAGCCGGCGCGTACAGGCGCGTCGACCTTCAGGCCGTTCGGCAGCTCGCCCCACGAGTAGGGCCAGTCCTTGACCTTGCGGTACCCGTTGTCCACCAGCTCGTCGCCGTACGCGTCACAGATCTGCTTCAGAGCGCTGCCGGACAGCATCTCGACGCGGTTCTGATGTTTGCTCAGGCGGTCGCGGTGATCGGGGTCGTAGCCAGAGAAGTGGAAGAAGCGCAGCGGCTCGCCGTTCACGCTCCAGCCGTTGCGCCCCTGCTTGAGCTCGCGCGTCGACAGGTTCCAGTAGGCGATGTTGTAGCCGGGGTCGCGCAGGACGTGGAAGCTGTCGACGAGGCCGGGCGAGAAATCCATCCAACGCTGGTCGACGAACAGCCCGGCCTTGGGGTCGACGATGCAGTCGGTAGCGAGCCGCTCGCCCCACCAGTCGAGCAGCCGCCGCGACCCCTCGCCGCGGCTGAGGCCCAGGAAGCCGAGATTGAACGAGCCCGACATCAGGATCTCGGTCTCGCTCGGGCGGCGACCGTCGCGCGGCATCGGCTCAGTCAGGTGAGGGGTTACGACCATCGTGTTCGCTTCGAGCAGCCGGTCGATCTCCGAGAGGTCGCCATGGACACGGATGTCGGGGTCCATGTAGGCGACCCGCTCCAGTCCTTGCCGCTCCATCAGGTGTGCGAGGAAGAATGGCTTGACGGCGGTCGAGAACTCGAGCACGGAGTAGAGGCAGACCATCTGGTCGATCGTCGGGATGTCGATCTCCCCGAGCGTGACGAGCTCGAACGGCTCGTCAGCGGCGTCGACCCAGCCGTCGGAGTCGTCGATCACCAGCACCCAAGTGCGCGCGTCCGGATGGTGCTCGGCATACGACCGTGCCAGCGTGCGAGCGTGCGCTAGGTAGTTCTTGGCGACGATCGTGCAGATGTCCATGGCCGACGAACGCTACCTACTGAGTGTGGATTGTGGGGCGCCGCGGGCCGAGTGTGTACCGGTCGATGAAACGCCCGCACGCCTCGCGCAGCGGGACCAGGATCGGCGGGGCTTCGAGGTCGACGGCGGCGACGGCAATCAACTCGGTGACGTGCGTCGTCGCGGGCAGCGGCGCGTCGTCAACCTTCAGCCTCAGGATGCGCTCGCCGGCTCGGCGCTGGGTGACTTCGCCGATGCGGTACCACGGCCCCGGCCGGTCAAGAGTCGCGCGCAGCTTGGCGGGACGGTCGAGGCCCTCGATCTCGACGTCCTGCTCGGCGGCGTACTGCAGCGACAGCTCCCAGCGTCCGCGCGGCAGCCGGATCGCGATCCGGCGCGTGTCGCCGGGCTGCGCGTAGCGTTCGCCATCAATCGCTGTCGCGACGATCGGCGGCGCGATCACCGTCGCCCAGCCGGTCTGGCGGCTGAGCGTGCGCCCCGCCGGCGTCCTGCAGTCGAGCGAGGCCGCGCTCCGCGCCCCCTCGGCCAGGATCCGGTGAGGCCTCGTCCGTCCGCGCCGCTCGTACAGCACGAACGATCGCGTCGCCGCGACCGGCTTGAAGTTCGGTGGCGGCGTGCTCTGGTTGCGCGATCGCGTCACGATCGCGTAGTCGACCTGGTCGAGGTCACGGGCTGGGACGGAGTCGAAATCGAACGGGTCACCGTAGGCCCATGCCTTCTCGGGAACCGCATTGAACGTCGGGCCGGAGCCGGCGAGGTGGGCGCCTTGGACGGGCAGCGCGACGGGGGAGCCGTGCAATCGCCAGGCGGAGAAGTCGTCGAATCCGAGGAACAGCGTCGGCTCGCCATGCGTGCGCTGCGCGAGCTCCGCCAGCTCCTCGGTGTGCGCCTTTGTGCCGACCTCGCCGCCGTGCAGGACCTTGTACCCCGAGTAGAGCGCGACGGCGCAGAACAGGGCGGCGACGCTCGCCTTCGCGATTCTCACTGCCGGCAACCGAACTGCGGTCGGCCACGGCTCGAGCAACGCCCGGACCGCCAGCAGCATCGCGAGCGGCGCCACGACGGCGTAGCCCTTGCTGGTCAGGTACGGCGACTCCTCGTAGCGCAGATAGACCGCGATCAGGCCGGCGGCCCCGGCGGCGGCCGGAACCAACAGGTCGCGACGCAGCAGCCACCAGAGCGCGCCGAAGGCGGTTGCGGCGACGCCGAGTCCGACCAGTGCGCCGAAGCGGTATTGCTGGGCGAGCGGAAAGCGGAAGTCCTCGGCGGGGAACAGGCCGAAGACCTCGTACGGCGACAACGGCCCGGCGAGGTGGGCAAGCGAGTTGCTCGCAATCACACCGGTGCCTGACGGCGACGAGCCGAACAGGTCGAGCGCGTCGAGCAGCCGTCCGATGTCCGGAAGCGTGAGCAGCGCCCCTGTGAGGGCGGCGCCGAGAACCAGCGCGAGCGGGCCGCTGCGCGGCGACAGCGCGGCGCGCACCTGGCCGGCGATCTCGCGCGGCGGCGTCTGCAGCAGGGCGGAGCCGAGCTCCAGGACCGCCCAGATCCCAACCGCGAGGAACAGCCAAGCAAGACCGCTGTAGCTGTACGCGAAGATTGTGCCGGCGACGAGCGCACCGAGTTGGACCCCGGTGGCTAGCGTGACCTTGTCCCAGTCGCGCCGCGCCGCGCGTAGCAGCGCGACTGACGCGAGCAGGAAGAGGATCAGCGCCGTCTCCTTGAAGCTCGCCTGGACGTAGAAGGCCGACAGCAGGAAGCAGGTCGCTACGACCGTCGCGCCGAGCGCACGCCGCCAGCGCGCCAGTCCGTCGAGCAGCGGCAGCACGGCCCACGCGATCAGCAGTTGGATCGCGATCAGCAGCCCGTTGAAGGCCGGCTCGATGCTGAAGCCGGTCCCGCTGGAGACCACCGCGACAAGCGAGTGCGGACCGGCTGGATAGCCGGGGGTCATCACCGAACCGTGGATCGAGGGATCCTTCAGCGTCTCGGCCCACGCGAGGTGGGCGCTCATGTCGTTGAGGAAGCTCATCCCGAGCACGCCAAAGCGGCCGCTGGACAGGAACGGGAGGAGCGCAAAGCCCAGTACCGCGACCGTCGCCACCGCCGCGTCGGGGTCCGGTCGGCGCAGTCCGCCGCGCAGCAGGACGACGACCGCGGCGGCGACCAGCGCCGTGCAGATCACGGCGCCGGTAACTCCGTGCCCGGGCAGTTTCACCGTCAGGGTCGCGGCGACCAGCAGCAGCCCGAACCCGACAGCGGGCGACCAGCCGCGCCAGCGGTCGCGACCGAGCGTCCGCGCGACGGCCTCTCCGATGAAGAGCGATGCGCCGCAGATCAGTCCCGCGGCTGCGAGCGTGGCGAGCACGCGGCAGGAGTCTAGGGGCCGGCTCGGTCCGCTTGCGCGCTCCAGGTTGCGCGTACCGCGGCGAGGGTGCGCCCGGTACCGTTCCCGCCATGCCGCCGGCTGTCCCCGACTCCACGGCGCTCGTTGTCGACGGTGTCTCGAAGACGTTTCGCGTCCCACGCGACCGCGTCGTGACGCTCAAGGAGCGCGCGCTGCACCCGTTCAGGGGAACGCGCTACGACACCTTCGAGGCGCTGCGCGACGTTTCGTTCGAGGTCGAACGCGGCGAGTGGTTCGGGATCGTCGGACGCAACGGGAGCGGCAAGAGCACCCTGCTGAAGTGCATCGCGGGCATCTACGGAACCGATACCGGCCGGATCGCATTGCGCGGCAAGCTGTCGCCGTTCATCGAGCTGGGCGTCGGCTTCAACCCCAACCTGCGCGCCCGCGACAACGTGACGATCAACGCGATCATGCTCGGCCTGACGCCAGACGAGGCGCGTGCCCGCTTCGAGCAGGTCATCGAGTTCGCCGAGCTCGGCGAGTTCGTCGAGCTGAAGCTGAAGAACTACTCGTCGGGGATGCACGTGCGGCTGGCGTTCGCCGTGATGGTCCAGGTCGAGGCAGACGTGCTGCTGATCGACGAGGTGCTCGCTGTCGGCGACGCCGCCTTCCAGCAGAAATGCTATGACACGTTGCAGGCCAAGCGCGACGAGGGGCGCACGCTGTTGTTCGTCACCCACGACATGCACACTGTCGAGCGCACCTGCGACCGCGCGCTGCTGCTCGAGCGCGGCGGGATCGTCGAGATTGGCGACCCGACCTCAGTGGCGCGCGAGTACAACCGGATCAACTTCGACCGCGCGGCGACCGCTCCCGATGGCGCCGGCGACGCTCGTCCCGCCGGCGGCGACGGGGAGGCCGCGATCCTCGACGCCTGGTTCGAGAACGAGAGCGGCGAGCGGTCCGCGACCCTGTTCCAGGGGCGAGCCTGTTCCTTCCACTCCGTCGTAGAGATCCGCGCCGACGTCGTCGACCCGGTGTTGGGATTCGTCCTGATGAATGACCACCACCAGCGCGTTTTCGCGACGACCACGACCTGGCAGCAGAAGCAGACGGGCAGCTTCAAGGCTGGCGAGCGGGTCGAGCTGTCGGTGACGTTCGACAACTGGTTCACGGGCGGCAAGTACCTAGCGTCCCCGTTCATCTCGCACCAGGGCTTCGGGGCAGAGGTGATGGACGAGCGCCATGACCTCGTCGCGGTTGCGATCATCGGCTCGCACGAGGGCGGTGGCGTGGTCGATCTTCCGCACGACGTGGCGGTACGCCGCCTCGACTCGCCGGCCCCGGCGCCCGCCGGACGCGGAGCCGACTCGTGAGCGCCGAGCCGGCCGTCGAGCAGCCCGTCGCCCGGGCGTACGAGGTGACCGGCCCGTCGGCCTTCGCCGGCGACTTCAGGCGCTTCCTGAGTCTGACGCGGATCCTTGCCCAGACCGAGTGGAAGCTGCGCTTCTTCGACTCCGCGCTCGGCTACCTATGGACGCTGATGCGCCCGGCGCTGTTCTTCGGCGTGCTCTACGTCGTGTTCAGCCTGATCGTCGACGTCGGGGAGAACGTCGCCCACTACCCGGCTCTGCTGCTGACTGGGATGGTGATCTTCTTCTATTTCCAAGAGGCGACAAGCGCTGCCGTCACCGCGGTGGTCGACAACGAGAACCTGGTTCGCAAGATCCAGTTCCCGCGGATGGCGATTCCGATGTCGGTGGTGCTGACCGCAACCTTCGCGCTCTGCCTCAACCTGATCGTGCTCTTGGGCCTGGTACTGCTCAACCGCGTCACGCCGCGCCTCTCTTGGATCGAGTTGCCTGTCGTGCTCGTCGTGGTTGCGATCTTCTCGATCGGTGTCGCCACGATCCTGTCGGCGCTCTACGTGCGCGCACGCGACCTCAAGCCGATCTGGGACGTAACGACCCAGGCGCTCTTCTACATGACGCCGGTCCTCTACCCGATCCAGCTGGTGATCGAGCGCAGCAGCGAGTCCGTTGCTCGGCTGCTGCTCTTCAACCCGCTCGCGACGCTGATTCAGGAGGCGCGCCACGCGATTATCGGTCCGTCTCAACCCAGTGCGGCCGACGCGATCGGCGGCGCCGTGTGGTTGCTGATCCCGTTGGGGATCGTCGCCGTCACGTTTGTCGTCGGAATCTGGCTGTTCAGCCGGATGGCTCCGCTGATCGCCGAGGAGCTCTGAGGGCACGGAATAGTCGCTTGTCCTTGCCATGATGGCGTGCATCTGGTGGGGGTAGTTCGGTCTTGCGTAGCCCGATGCGTAGTGGATCTGGTCTGGCAAAGCTCGGGGACCTCTCAATCGGTGGTCCCTCGAGGGCTTCGGCGAAGACCTCCATTCGTGCCTCGCACTCGAACCAGCGAACGAGTTCGTGCACGACATCGACCTCCAAGACGTAGCGGCCCGGGGTCTCGGGAACGGCGACGGCAAGCATGACCACAGTCCGTTCGCCGGGCAGCACCGTCTCCTCGAATGGCGTCCGCAATCCTTCGGGATCGATCACCGTCTCGCCATCGGCGGCTAGCCAGCGATAGGCGAGGCGGATCAGCGGCTGGCCGTGATGTGCCGGGGGCCAGTGCTCTGAGCCTCGATTGTGCACGTGGACTTCGATGTGGGCGATCATGCCGGCCGCGACGGCTTGCCGGGCGGTGGAGATCTCGATCTCGGCGCGATAGGCGTCGGGCAGTACCTCGCGAGCCGCGAGCAGCCGATTGGCATCGGTTGGCGGGATTGCCGTGGCGGTGGCGTGGCTCCGCGCGGTTACCGGCGCCGGAACGGCGACCCGCTCGATGTTCGCGCGGTCGCCGAGCGGGACCGGGGCGGTCTCGACACCGGTCCACAGCTCCGGCAGCGAGACGTCGTTCACGCTGAAGCCCTCGGTCATGATTCCTGGCGTCGCGCGCTCGCGCTCGCGTGCCGTGGAGAGGCGCGCCTCGGTGTCGGGGACTGCGAAGTGGAGGTGGTAGAGAGGAACTTCGGGAAGTCGCCGCCGTTCGCCGAGAACCTCGATGTTCGTGTGGCTCGTGCCCGGGAATGTCCAGATTCCCGGAATGTTTCGCGTGAGGCGAGCTTGATACTCAGGATGCCATGGGTGACTGGTGATGAACCGATCCCTGGTCGGGAACAGATGCCTGATCGGAACGAGGACTAGCGACCGTCGCCTGTCGGCCGCGATCTCGGGAAGCGCTTCGAGCAGTGCCGGACTTGGAACCTCATCATCGGAGATACGCAAGATCCAGTCCCCCGTGCAGCGGTGGTGCAGCCAGGCCGCGTATTGCTCCACCGTGGTCTTGAACTCGTACGTGTACGCCTGGTCTACGAGATCGCCGCAGGATCCGAAGATCCGATCGGCGGTTCGGGCGTCCACGCCAAAAACGATCTCGTCGACGACCGGTCTGACCAGTTCAAGCAGCGCTCGCAGGCTCGATTCGTCGCGGCTGGCCGTGATGAGCAGGGAAATCGTGGCCATGGCGCGCCGAGATTTTGCCATCTCGGGGCGGATGCCGCACCGTCCACTCAGCCGTACTGCTCAGTTCACGTCGCGCCCACGCCCCAGCGACCGCTTCCGTCGCAATGGCAGCAGGTACCAAAGCAGCGCGAACGCAAGCGCCAGCGCTGTCGTGGCGACGATCATCGTCGCCGTCCCGAAGACGAAGTCGGTCAGCAGCGCCACGACTCCGGTCATCGCGAACGCAACCAGCGTCAGCCCGGCGATCGTCAGCCGATTCGCGACGGTGACGAGATGCTCCTTGTCGCCGTGGCGGAACTCCAGCCGGTGATTCATCGAGGGCGCGATCAGCAGCGCAGAGGCGAACGCGGTGCAGATCAGCGTGGCGAGGTAGAGGTCGCGCTGGAACGCCGTCGCGTCGCTGAAGCGATCGTTGAACGGCACGATCAGCAGGAAGGCGAACAGCACCTGAACGCCGGGCAGCGCGACCCGCAGCTCGCCGAGCAGCTCGGTGAGGTTGCGGTCCGCGCGCTCCTCCGGGGTCTCGTCCCGGCCCGGGTCGGGGGCTGGCTCCGCCATGGAGCCAGCCTACCCCCGGTGTCGCGCGTCTACTCAGTCGTCCTCGGGGTGGTCGCGGCCCCGCCCGCTGCCACCGTCATCGCCACCGTTGTCGTCACGGTCGTCGCCGTGCTCGCCACCGCCGCCCGACTTCTCGACCTCGATCGCCAGCCAGGCACCATCGACCTTGCGGCGCGTCTTGACCTCGATCGCCCGCTGTCCGACACTCAGGCCGGCGAGGCCATTGACGCGCTCGAAGCGGGTGTTGCGCGTGACCTTGATCTTCTTCGTCCCGCGCTCGCTGTCGTGCAGCTTGAACGTCCGCGCGTCGCGGTTGATCGAGACGACGCGGCCCTCGAACTCGCGCAGTGGCTTCTTCGCGGGGGTCACGGCGCCGGCGAGCGCGGTCAGTCCGGCGGTCGAGAGGGCTGCCAGGACGAGTACTGCCGCAATGCGTTTCATGGATCGCCTTTCAGTTCGTGGGCTCTTGCTGCCACCTTGCCCCGCGGTCGCCCAGCGCCCAACAAGCGGCGGGTTAGGAGTTGGTAAGGCCTCAGTGCCCGAAGCGCACGTCGGGCAGCCAACGGCCGGCCCACCGCGGCAGCCACCAGGCTGTGCGCCCGAGTAGCCGCAGCAGCACCGGAACGAGCAGCAACCGCACCAGTGCCGCGTCGAGCAGCACCGCGACGCCGAGGATCACGCCCATCTCCTTCGGCGGCAACGGTCCGGAGAGCGCAAACGTGAAGAACACCGCGACCATTACGGCGGCCGCCGCGAAGATCACGCGGCCTGAGTGGGCGACGCCGCCGACCATCGCCTCGCGCGGGTCGTGGGAGCGATCCCAGTGCTCCTTCGCCGACGAGAGCAGGAAGACCGTGTAGTCCATCGAGATCGCGAAGATCATCGCGAAGAAGAAGACCGGCCCCCAGGCGTCGAGGAACCCCTGCGACTCGAAGCCCAGCAGCCCGGACAGCTGGCCGTCCTGGAAGATCAGCTTCGCGACGCCGAACGCGGCGCCGGTGCCGAGCAAGCTGGTCAGCACCCCGACGGCCGCGATCACCGGTGCCTGCAGTGCCACCA
>CAMLNW010000015.1 GCA_946481495.1 uncultured Actinomycetes bacterium | reverse complement strand
GCTCGGCTACAGCCATTATTTCGCCGAGCTGATCGACGAATGGGCGGCGGACGCCGTCGCGTCCCTCTACGAGCCGCTCGGCGGCCCGATCGTCCGCACCGACGTCGCCAGCGCGGAGATGATCAAGCTCGCCTCCAACGCCTTCCTCGCGACGAAGATCTCGTTCATCAACGAGATCGCCAACGTCTCCGAGGAGCTAGGGGCCGACGTCAACGAGGTCGCACGCGGCATGGGCCTAGACGATCGGATCGGCAGCAAGTTCCTCAAGGCCGGGCTCGGCTTCGGCGGCAGCTGCTTCCCCAAGGACGTCAGCGCGCTTAAGCAGCTCGCCGGCAACAGCGGCTATGCCTTCCAGCTGCTCAACTCGGTGATCGAGGTCAACGAGATGCAGAAGCGGCGCGCGGTCCGCAAGCTTCAGAAGCACCTCGGCTCGCTCGTCGGCAAGGAAGTCGCGCTGCTCGGCGTGTCGTTCAAGCCGGACACCGACGACGTTCGCGAGGCGACCAGCATCGTGCTCGCCGCGCGCCTGCAGGGCGAGGGCGCCCACGTCCGCGTCTACGACCCGGTCGCGCTCGACAACGCCGAGGACCTGCTTGGCGGAGCGCAGGTCTGCGGCTCGGCACTCGAGGCGCTCGACGGCGCCGACGCCGCGGTGCTCGTCACCGAGTGGCCGGAGTTCGCCGAGCTCGACTGGGCCGGCGACGTGCACGGACGGATGGCGCGGCCGGTGATCGTCGACGGGCGCAACTTCCTCGACCGCGAGGCGCTCCGCGCCGCCGGCTTCACCTACGAGGGCATCGGCCGCTGAAGTGCAAGCGCTGGTTCTCGCGGGCGGCCAGGGAACGCGGCTGCGGCCGCTGACCTACACCACCCCGAAACCGGTGATGCCGCTCGCGGGGCGGCCATTCCTCACATTCATGCTCGACTGGCTGCGCGGCCACGGCGTCGACGAGGCGATCCTCTCCTGCGGCTTCATGTCCGACGGCGTTCGCTCGGTGCTCGGCGACGTCTACGGCGGCATGCGCCTGCGCTACGTGATCGAGGACGAGCCGCTCGGAACGGCCGGGCCGGTTCGCCTGGCGCTCGACGAAGGCGTGCTCGACGAACGGCTGCTGGTGCTCAACGGCGACGTGCTGACCGACATGGACCTGACGACCGAGCTTGACTTCCACGTCCAGGCCGGCGCCCGCTGCACGCTCGCGCTGATCGAGGTCGAGGACACCGCCAGCTACGGCGTCGTGCCGACCTTCCCCGACGGTCGCGTCGAGGCGTTCCTCGAGAAGACCGATGGCGATGTCCCGACCAACCGGATCAACGCCGGCGCCTACGTGCTCGAGCGCGGGGTCGTCGAGACGCTCGTCCCCGCTGGGCGTGCCTGCTCGTTCGAGCGCGAGGTCTTCCCGCAGCTCGTCGGCGACGGCCTCTACGGCTGGGCGGCCGACGGCTACTGGATCGACATTGGGACCCCGGAGCGCTACCTCGAGTCGACCTACGACCTGCTCGCCGGCGCCGTCGAGTCGACGCTGCCGCCGCGCGACGAGACCGGCTCGCTGATCGGCGACGGGTGTCTCACCAGCGGGGCCCACATCGGTCCGCAGACCGTGTTGGGGGAGCACTGCTCGGTCGGCAGCGACTCGTCGGTCGAGCGGTCCGTGCTGCACGACCGCGTCGTCGTCGGCGCCGACTGCTCCGTGCGCGAGGCCGTCCTTGCCGAGCGCGTGCGCGTCGGCGACGGGGCGCGGATCGAGCCCGGCGCGATGATCGGGGCCGGCGCGCGCGTCGAGCCGGGCGCCGTCGTCGCGAGCGACGCCCGGATCGAGCCCGACGCCGTGGTCGAGAGTGGCGAGGGAGTGCGTTGACGGCGGCGCCGTCTGCGAGGCTTCCGCTCTCGTGATCGAGGACGTTCTCGCCCAGCCGCACCAGATCGGCGACGCGCTCTGGCGCGTCGAGTCCGCCGGCATAGCGCCGCGCGACCTGTCGGGCGGACTCGTGATCTGCGGTATGGGCGGCTCTGCTGTCGGCGGCGATCTCGCCGCGGCCGCGATCGGCAGCCGTGCCCGGCGGCCGATTCGCACCGTGCGCGGTTACGAGCTGCCGCCCGACGTCGGCCCCGACACGCTCGTCCTCTGCGCCAGCTACTCGGGCTCGACCGAGGAGACGCTCGCTTGCTTCGACGCCGCCGGTGAGGCCGGCGCGCCGCGTGTAGCCCTGACCACCGGCGGTCCGCTCGCCGAGCGGGCCCGTGCCGCCGGCGTCCCGGTCGCCGGCATCCCATCCGGTATGCAGCCCCGCGCCGCCGTCATCTACATGACGATCGGCGCGCTCGAATGCGCCGCCGCCTGTGATGCCGCGCCATCGCTGCGCGACGAGATCGAAGCGACCGTCCCGATCCTCGAGGCGCTCACCGAGGACAGCGGCGCCGACTCGATCGCCCGCGCGCTCGAGGACACGATCCCGATCGTCCACGGCGCCGGCCCGACCGCCGCCGTCGCCCGTCGCTGGAAGACCCAGCTCAACGAGAACGCCAAGCTGCCCGCCTTCGCCTCCGAGCTCCCCGAGGCCAACCACAACGAGATCGAGGGTTGGCGCCGCGGCCTCGACCTCGCTCCGCTGTCGGCGATCTTCCTCCACGCCCCCGGCACGCACCCCCGCCTCGAGCGCCGCCTCGAGCTGACCGCCGAGCGCCTCGACGCCCTCGGCGCCCCCGTCGTCCGCGTCGATGCCTTCGGCGACAGTGGCGTCGCCAGCATCCTCTCGCTCGTCATCATCGGCGACCTCGTCTCCGTCTCGCTCGCCGAGATCGAGGACATCGACCCAGACCCGGTCGATGCCATCGAGGGCTTCAAGGCCGCTTTGGGTTCCTAGGTCCTAGGGACGGACCGTGTTCCCCGCGGGTCCTGTCTCCGATTTTTGGTTTGAGTGCTCGCAAGCTCCGCCTCAAACGCAAAATCGTCGCCACCCGCGGGGGCCAACGCTGAGTCCCGTACCACGCCCTCGACGGATCGTTTGAGCAAAGGCCTCGAGGGTCGGAACGTACCAATTCTGGGCCCTGCCGCTACAGGCGAGCGACGAGCTCGTAAAGGTGGCATCGAGCAGGCCCGCAGAGCGTTGTGGGTGGACTAGCGTGGCCTGCCGCGGAGGGTTGAAGCAGACAGGCGTGCTGCACGTGGTCGCCACCCACGATGTTCGGCCTAACCAGTCGAATCCGGTTCGAGTCCGGCGCCCTCCGCCGTACCGGCCAGAGCGGAGTCGAGAGCTGACATGAGCGCTATCCTTGGCAATGGATGGCGGCCACGTGTGGGTGGTTCCCACTTCAACAGTCCTCGACCCGCTCCGGCGGGTCGTTGGCTTTCTAGGCCATCCCCAAACCTTGACACGACCTTGGTAAGGTTGGTCGTCGCGATGGCTGGGTTGACGATCAACGAGGCGGCTGAGACGACTGGTTGGTCGGCTCGAATGCTGCGCTACATCGAGCGTGAGGGACTGATCGAGCCTGCTCGTTCGTCATCGGGCTACCGGCTCTACGGGCCGGAAGAGTTGCAGCGGTTGCGCACGCTGCGCGAGCTGCTCGCCGAGCACGAGATCAGCCTCGGCGACGTTGGCTTCGCGGCACGGATGAGCCGTGACGGCAATCTGCGCGGCGCGGTCGAGACGTGGCTGGCCGCTGAGCCGTCGCGGCCCGAGGGAGTGGCCGCGAACGATTGGCTGCGCTTCGAGCAGCAGAAGCACGAGCGGCTGCTTGGCACCGCCGCGTGATTCCAAAGACTTCGACTGACCCACAAGGAGAACCAGTGACCACCACCGCCACACAGGACTACAAGGTCGCGGATATCGGCCTGGCCGATTTCGGCCGCAAGGAGATCTCGCTGGCTGAGGTCGAGATGCCGGGCCTGATGAGGATGCGCGAGGAGTTCGGCGCGAGCCAGCCGCTGAAGGGCGCGCGGATCATGGGCTCGCTGCACATGACGATCCAGACCGCGGTGCTGATCGAGACGCTGACGGCGCTCGGCGCCGAGGTCCGCTGGGTGTCATGCAACATCTTCTCGACCCAGGACCACGCCGCGGCCGCGATCGCCGCCAGCGGCGTTCCAGTCTTCGCCTGGAAGGGCGAGACGCTGGAGGAGTACTGGTGGTGCACCGAGCAGGCGCTGAACTGGCCCGACGGCGAGGGCCCGAACATGATCCTCGACGACGGTGGCGACGCGACGCTGCTCGTCCATAAGGGCCGCGAGTTCGAGCAGGCCGGCGCCGTGCCGGACCCCGCCTCGGCCGACTCCGAGGAGTACCGGATCATCCTCGAGACGCTCAAGCGCTCGCTGGAGGAGGACCCGCAGCGCTGGACGAACATCGCGGCTCGCATCAAGGGCGTCACCGAGGAGACCACGACCGGCGTCCACCGGCTCTACCAGTTCGCCGAGACCGGCGACCTGCTGTTCCCGGCGATCAACGTCAACGACTCGGTCACCAAGTCGAAGTTCGACAACCTCTACGGCTGCCGCCACTCGCTGGTCGACGGCATCAACCGCGGCACCGACGTGATGATCGGCGGCAAGGTCGCGGTGATCTGCGGCTACGGCGACGTCGGCAAGGGCTGCGCCGACTCGCTGCGCGGCCAGGGCGCGCGGGTGATCGTCACCGAGATCGACCCGATCTGCGCGCTGCAGGCGGCGATGGAGGGCTACGAGGTCAAGACGCTCGAGGACGTCGTCGAGACCGCCGACATCTTCGTCACCGCGACCGGCAACAAGGACATCATCACCGCCGATCACATGGCGCGGATGAAGCACAACGCGATCGTTGGCAACATCGGCCACTTCGACAACGAGATCGACATGGCCGGTCTCGAGGGTCGCTCCGACGTCGAGCGGATCAACATCAAGCCGCAGGTCGACGAGTTCGCGTTTGCCGACGGCCACTCGATCATCGTCCTCTCCGAGGGCCGCCTGCTGAACCTCGGCAACGCGACCGGGCACCCGTCGTTCGTGATGTCGAACTCGTTCACGAACCAGACGATCGCCCAGATCGAGCTGTTCACCAAGAACGACGACTACGAGAAGCAGGTCTACGTCCTGCCCAAGCACCTCGACGAGAAGGTCGCCCGCCTCCACCTCGACGCGCTCGGCGTGAAGCTGACCGAGCTGTCCGAGGAGCAGGCCGCCTACATCGGCGTCCCGGTCGAGGGCCCGTACAAGCCCGACCATTACCGCTACTGACACCAGAACGCACATGGACGCGCCTGGCGGCGTCATCGGTCGGCCATGTGCGATGCACGATGGCCTCCCTGCTTCCTTGCCAGCCACGCCCATGAGCGCCCTGGAGTCAGCAGCAAGTGTCCGTTAGCTCACAGATCGCCGACCCGAGCTTGGCCCCTGCGGGGGCCGCTCGGGTCGCATGGGCGGACGGGCAGATGCCCGTCCTGCGGCTGATCCGCGAGCGGTTCGTCGCGGAGCGGCCGCTAGAGGATCTGCGCGTCGCCGCCTGCCTGCACGTCACGGCCGAGACGGCGTGTCTGGCGCGGACGCTGGTTGCCGGTGGCGCGGAGGTCGGGTTGTGCTCGGCCAATCCGCTCTCGACGCAGGACAACGTCGCGGCGGCGCTCGCCGAGGACGCATCGATCGATGTCCTCGCGCAGCATGGCGAGGACATCGACACCTACGTCTCGCACGTGAACGCGCTGGTCGACTCGGCACCGCAGATCACGCTCGACGATGGCGCCGACCTGCTGACGGCTATCCATGCCCGCGAGCCGGGCGAGGGGCTGATCGGCGGGACCGAGGAGACGACCACCGGCTTGCTGCGGCTGCGCCGGCTGGAGGCCGAGGGCGAGCTGCGCTGCCCGGTGCTTGCCGTCAACGAGGCGCTTGCCGAGCGGACGCTCAACGACCGCTACGGCACCGGGCAGTCGGCGCTCGACGGCATTCTGCGCGCTGCGAACCTGCTGCTCGCCGGTCACACGCTCGTCCTGCTCGGCTACGGCTTCGCCGGCCGCGGGATCGCTCAGCGCGCCCGTGGCGCCGGCGCGGCGGTGATCGTCTGCGAGGTCGATCCGCTGCGCGCCCTGGAGGCCCGTATGGAGGGCTACGAGGTGATGCCCGCCCTCGACGCGGCCGAGTGTGGCGACCTCTTCGTCACCGTCACCGGCTCACGCTCCGTCCTGCGCCAGGAGCACTTCGAGCGGATGAAGGACAACGCGGTGCTCGCCAACGCCGGTCACTTCGACGTCGAGATTGATCTGGCCGACCTGCGCGCTCTGGCAACCGGCGGCGTCCAGCCCGTCCTCCCGCTCGTCGACCAGTACGACCTCGGCGACCGCCGGCTCAACCTGCTCGCCTCCGGCCGCGTCGTCAACCTCGCCGCCGGCGAGGGGCACCCGGCCGCGGTAATGGACGTCTCCTTCGCCCTCCAGGCGCTGGCCGCCGAGCACCTCGCCCTTCACCGCGACGACCTGGTTCCCGGCGTCCTCGACGTTCCCCGCGCCATCGACGACGAGGTCGCCCGCCTCAAGCTCGCCGCCCTCGGCGTCCACATCGACACCCTCACGCCCGAGCAGAGTGACTACCTCCAAGGTTGGCGCCCCGGAATTTCCTGACGAAGGGGGGGCGAACAATCCGCGCCCGCGACTTCATAGGGCGTGTCCTTCTTCATTCAAGCCGCAAGCACGCTGGCCGCCGACGTCCGCTTGTTCGTGGACGACCTGGGCCGCGGATTCATGTCCGGCGGCATCGCGGGAGCTATCTACGTCTTGCTTTGCCGCTCACGACCGTCCCAAGCGCGCCAGGCGCTGGTGGTCAGCGCATGTGGTCTCGCGGGTGTTGGGATAGTTCTGATGATTCGAATCGCCGTGGAGGTGATATAGCATATGTGCATGGAGCAAAATCAATTCATCTGGCTCGCTTTCGCCTCTTTGATGGCAATCGCTCTCGCGGGGACATACGTGCTCGGCGACAACTCGTGGATGGCCTATCTACTCGTCGTCCCAGCGCTACTGATTCTCCGAGCGATGGCCGCGCCGCGAGCGACAGAGGTCGACCGCTAGAGGTCGATCGAGTAGGAGAGCCAGCGGTCGTCGCGCTCGCCGCCGACGCGGTCGTAGACGTTCTGGGCGCGGTGGTTATCCTTGGCGGTCTGCCACTCCAGCGATTTGCCGCCGCGCTCGCGGACGAGGCGGGCGCACTCGGCGATCAGCTCGTCGGCGGCGCCGCTGCCGCGGGCGCCGGGATCGACGAAGAGATCGTTCATCACGCCAATGCGGCTGGCCGAGGAGGTCGCCCAGGTCCAGAAGACGGTGGCGAAGCCGATCGTCGTCTCGGACTCGTCGCGGGCGATCAGCTGGAAGCCCTCGCGGACCGGGTCGGAGATGAGGGTGCGCGACATCGTGAGCAGCGCGTCGTCGGACGGGTCGACCTCATAGAAGTCGCAGTAGCCGCGCATCAGCGGCAGCAGCTTGGCCAGGTCGGATTCGCCGACGGTGGAGATGGCGGCCATGGACCGACACTAATCGCTAGCGTGCCCGCCCGATGAAAGCCATGGTCCTAGCCGCCGGTCTCGGCACGCGTCTCAAGCCGATCACCTACGAGATCCCGAAGCCGATGGTTCCGGTGCTCGACCGGCCTGTGATGGCGCACATCACCGGCATGCTCGAGCGCCAGGGGTTCACCGAGCTGATCGCGAACCTCCACTACTACCCGGACACGATCCGCGAGTACTTCGGCGACCGGCTGACCTACCGCTTCGAGGAGGAGCTGCTCGGCACCGCCGGCGGCGTCCGCAACGTCAAGGACTTCTTCGGCGACGACCCGGTCGTGATCGTGTCCGGCGACGCGCTGACCGACACCGACCTCAACAAGCTCGTCGAGCGCCACAACAGCGCTGGCGGAATCGCGACGCTGACGGTCAAGAAGGTCGACGACACACGCGAGTACGGCGTCGTGATTCACGACGCCGACGGTCGCATCCAGGGCTTCCAGGAGAAGCCGGACCCGGCCGAGGCGCTGTCCGATCTGGGCAACTGCGGCATCTACTGCTTCTCGCCCGAGATCTTCGACTACTTCCCGGACCGGCCGTTCGTCGACTGGGCGAACGACGTCTTCCCGGCGTTGCTCGAGAACGACGTGCCGTTCTACATCCACGAGATCGATGACTACTGGAACGACGTCGGCTCGCTCGCCGAGCTGCGCCAGGGCACCTGGGACGCGCTCGACGGCAAGCTCGGTCTCGGGGTGACGGGCGAGCAGGTGGCCGAGGGCGTGACGGTCGGCGCGGGCAGCAGCCTCGACGGCGTCGAGGTCGTCGAGGGCCCGGTGTGGGTCGGCGCCGGCGTGAGCTTCGGCGCCGACGTCAAGCTGATCGGCCCGGTCGCGATCGGCGACGGCGCCAGCATCGGCGCGGGCGCTGCGCTGCGCGACACGATCGTCTTCCCCGGCACCGAGGTAGCCGTCGGCGAGATCCTGATCGGAGCGATTCACGGCGGCAGCGGCATCATGGACCGTCTGCGCCCGCTCGACGCGCTGTCCTAGCTGGAACTGCTGGCCGCGGCGCGATCCTCCAACCGCTCGCTGCGCTGCTGGTCGACCTCGGACTGGGTCAGCATCTTCGCGAAGAGGAAGACGAGCGCGATCACGAAGGTGATCGACTGCTCGACCATCATGATCGCGCCGCCCGCGTTCTGGTCGTTGATCGCGCTGAGGCCCCAGATCCGCGGCACGGTCTCGTAGTAGGGGTAGAAGACGGTCGAGGACCACGTCAGGTAGAGCCCGAGCGCAGCGAGGCCGAACTTGGCGCCGCCGATGTAGCCGACGGTCTGGAACCCCTTCAGCGGGCGGCGCATCGGGACGGGCTGGATCAGCGGCCACCAGACGCAGACCCCGGCGGTGAAGAACGAGATGTGCTCGAGCAGATGGACGAACGGGTTGGTCAGCGCGGCGTCGTAGAGCGTCGGTATGTGCCAGCCGTACATAAAGATCAGCCACAGCGCGATGCCCGTCCACGGCGAGGCGAACGGTCCGAGCTTGCGCTCGATCTTGTGCAGCCGCCGTGTAGCCGGCCGCATGATCACGCGCGACAGCGACAGCAACAGCAGCGCGGGGGCGATGTCTCCGAGCAGCACGTGCTGAACCATGTGCGCCGAGAAGAGGTAATCCTCGCCGAGCCCGTCAATCGGCGAGGCCATCGCCAGCAGCAGCGCGAAGATCCCCGCGGCAAAGGCGAGAGCCTGCGGCCAGCCGGCGCCGCGACCGCCCTCCTCGCGCCGCGCCGCCCGAAAGCGCCGCACGTAGACGAACACCAGCAGCGCGATCGGCGCCAGAACCGCCGGCGTGGGCAGCCAGTACAGCTGCGGGTCGGTCGCGCCGACGAACACGAGGTTGTCGCCGAGCACGCTCCCGATTGTGTCATCGCGGCGCCCGCGTTCGCTCCGGACAGGCGACGATCGTCTGGTGGGTCCGATCGACACACTGCTCGACTTGCTGGCGCCGCCCGCCTGCTGGGCCTGCGGATCGCGCGCACGCCGCCACGAGCCGCTCTGTCTGACCTGCCGTGCCGAGCTGCGCTGGCTCGACGAGCAGCCGCTCCGGCTCGAGGGCGTGGACGTCTGGGCGCCGGTCGCCTACGACGGTCCGGCGAGAGCGCTGGTTGCCGGCCTGAAGTTCAGAGGCGCCGTCGGGCTTGGCGAGCCGATGGCCGCACAGATCGCCGCTGCTGCCCCGCCGTTGCTACTCCGCCCGCCCGCGCGGCTGGTGCCCGTACCGCTCCATCCCGGCCGTGCCCGGAAGCGTGGCTACAACCAGGCCGAGCGGATCGCCGCTGCGGTCGCGCGGCGCACCGGCATGCGCGTCACGGACTGTCTGCGGCGCCGTGGCCCGGCGGGCGGACGCCAGGTCGGTCGCGGCCGCGGAGAACGGCTCGTGGCGCTCGCCGGCACGATCCAGCCCCGCTCTGGAGCGTCGGTCCCCGAACGCGCGGTTCTCGTCGACGACGTCGTCACGACGGGCGGCACCGTCGCGGCCTGCGCCGACGCCCTCTACGCCAGCGGTGCCATCGACGTAGCGGCCGTTGCCTACGCGCTCACGCCGGGCCGCTGAAGATCCCGCAAATTTGGACAGATGGCGCATTGGCAGCCGCCGTCCTGGGCACTAGGATCCAAAGCAATCTCCATCACATTTCCAGGGAGGCCGCATGCGCATCGCAATGAAGGGGCGCAACGTACCGGTCGGCGACGAGCTCAGGGAGCGGGTGAACAAGAAGTTCGCCAAGATCGCCAGACAGGTATCTCCACTCGCGGACATGGAGGTCGAGTTGATCGAGGAACGCAACCCCTCGATCAAGCAGTCCCAGGTGGTCGAGGTGACCTTGCATCTCAAGGGTGTGACCTTGAGGGCACGTGAGGCGTCGGAGAGCATGGCGCGCTCGGTCAACCTCGCCTCGGAGGACCTCGCCCGCCAGGTCAAGCGCCACCGCGAGAAGCGCCGCAAGCGCCGGGAGGCGCACAGAGCTTCGCCGCGGCTCGCGTAGCCCAGCAACATCCCCATTGCTAGGCTCGGCGCTATGTCGATTCTCGACCGAGCGCTGCGGGTTGGCGAGGGGAAGAAGTTCAAGCAGTTTCAGAAGCACGTCGCCCGGATCGGGGACTTTGAGCCCGAGCTCGAGCTCGAGAGCGACGAGGAGCTTCGTGAGCGCTATGACCGGCTGCGCGAGCGCGCTGTCAACGGCGAGTCGCTCGACGACCTGCTGTTCGAATCGTTCGCGATCACGCGCGAGGTAGCTAAGCGCCAGCTCGGCCAACGCCACTTCGACGTCCAGCTGATCGGCGGCATGGTGCTGCACGACGGATCGATCGCGGAGATGAAGACCGGTGAGGGCAAGACGCTGACGGCAACGCTGCCGGTCGTCCTCAACGCGCTCACCTCGCGCGACGCCGACGGCGAGCCGGCATTCGGCAAGGGCGTCCACCTCGTCACGGTCAACGACTACCTGGCCCGTCGCGACGCGCTCTGGATGAAGCCGATCTACGACGCGCTCGGCCTGAAGCTCGGGATCCTGCAGTCGGACGAGCGCGACTGGAACAACAAGCGCGCCGCCTACGAGGCCGACATCACCTACGGCACGAACTCCGAGTTCGGCTTCGACTACCTGCGCGACAACCTCGCGACCGACATGGCCGAGAAGGCGCAGCGCGGCCACGGCTACGCGATCGTCGATGAGGTCGACAACATCCTGATCGACGAGGCGCGGACGCCGCTGATCATCTCCGGTCAGCCGGAGCAGGCCGCCGACACCTATTACAAGTTCGCCAAGCTCGCGCCGCTGCTCGAGTCGGGCGAGAAGCCGGAGGGCCTCGAGGCGAAGTCGAAGTCCTACGTCGCCGACTTCGACTACGAGTTCGACGAGAAGCACAAGACCGTTGCGATCACCGAGCGTGGCGTCGAGAAGGCCGAGAAGTTCCTCGGCATCGACAACCTCTACCGCGCCGAGAACGGTCACCTCGTCAACCACCTCCAGCAGGCGCTGAAGGCCGAGTCGCTCTACAAGCGCGGCGTCGACTACGAGGTGATCGACAAAGAGGTCAAGATCATCGACGAGTTCACCGGCCGCATCCTCGAGGGCCGGCGCTGGTCGGAGGGGCTGCACCAGGCGGTTGAGGCGAAGGAGAACGTCGCGATCCAGGAGGAGAACCAGACCGTCGCCACGATCACTTACCAGAACTACTTCCGCCGCTACGAGAAGCTCGGCGGCATGACCGGCACCGCGCTCACCGAGGCGACCGAGTTCATGAAGATCTACGAGCTTCAGGTCGTCGAGATCCCGACCAACCGCGCGATGGCGCGGATGGATCAGAACGACAAGATCTACAAGACGAAGCCCGGCAAGTGGAACGCCGTCGCCAAGGCGATCCAGGAGCGCCACGACGCCGGTCAGCCGGTGCTCGTCGGCACGATCTCGGTCGAGGTCTCAGAGCTGCTGTCGGCCGAGCTGAGCAAGCGCGGCATCAAGCACGCCGTCCTCAACGCCAAGCCCGAGTACGCCGAGCGCGAGGGCGAGATCATCGCCGAGGCGGGCCGTCCCGGCGCGGTGACGATCGCGACCAACATGGCCGGCCGCGGCGTCGACATCAAGCTCGGCGGCAACGCCGAGCATCTGACCGAGCTCGAGCTGCGTGGCAAGTACGAGGTCGGTACGCCGGAGTACGACGCGGCGTGGGAGAAGGTCTTTCCGGGTCACGAAGCCAAGGTCAGCGAGGACCGTCAGAAGGTGATGGATGCCGGCGGTCTGTTCATCCTCGGCACCGAGCGCCACGAGTCGCGCCGGATCGACAACCAGCTGCGCGGCCGCGCCGGCCGCCAGGGCGACCCGGGCGAGTCGCGCTTCTTCCTCTCCGCCGAGGACGACCTCGTGCGCCTGTTCGCGGGCGACCGCATCTACCGCATCCTCGACCGCCTCGGCCCGACCTCCGAGGAGGGCGAGGAGGAGCCGATCGAGGCGAAGATGCTCACGAAGCAGATCGAGGGCGCCCAGCGCAAGGTCGAGGAGCAGAACTACCTCATCCGCAAGCGCGTGCTCGAGTACGACGACGTGATGAACCAGCAGCGCGAGATCATCTACGAGTATCGCGACCGCATCCTCGAGGGCGAGGACATGTCGGACAGCGCCCGTGAGCAGCTCGCCGAGGTCGTCGAGCGGATGGCGAACCAGTACATGGAGGGCGACTTCGCCGAGAACTGGGATCTCGACGGTCTCTACACCCAGCTCGAGCAGATGTACCCGGTCGGGATCGAGATGGAGGATCTAGACCCCCAGCAGGTTGACCGGGCCGCGTTGGTCGCCGAGCTGCGCGAGGACATCGTCGAGGCCTATGGCGATCGCGAGGAGGAGCTCGGCGACGATCTGATGCGCGCGCTCGAGCGGTTCATGCTGCTCCAGATCATCGACGAGCGCTGGCGCGAGCACCTGCATGACATGGACTACCTGCGCGAGGGCATCCACCTGCGCGGGTTCGCCCAGATCGACCCGCTCGTGGCCTACAAGAACGAGGGCTTCGACATGTTCACCGGCCTGATGAACTCGGTCTGGGAGGAGTTCGGCCGCTACATCTTCGTCGTCGACGTCCAGGTCGAGGGCGCGGACGGCGAGGCGCGTCGCACGACCTGGGGAGGCTCCTCGAACACGAGCTCCACCGCCTCCTTCAACTACGCCGGTGGTACCGCCGCCGACCAGCCGAGCGCACTGGCCGCGGCCGCGCAGGCAGCCGCCGCCGGAGTGGCGCCGGGCGCCGTGCAGATCGGCGGGCTGGTGTTCGTCATCGGCCTCGGGATCGGCATGGTGATGCCGGTCATGACGCTCGTGGTGCAGAACGCCACCGACTACGTCGCCGGCGACGAGATCCAGGCGCCACCCGTCATCGAGACACGCCACGTCGAGGAGGAGCCGGGCCGCAACGACCCCTGCCCCTGCGGCTCCGGCAAGAAGTACAAGAAGTGCCATGGCGCCTAGCGCCAGTGGCCTCCGCGACCAGCTGAAGCTGCTCGCGGACTACCTTTGACCCTGCTTCGCTGAGTCAGCGCGCGGACGCGCTCGAGGCCCAGATGGGCGCGGAGGGCTTCTGGGACGATCAGGCGACCGCCGCCAAGGTGTCGGCGGAGCACGCGCGCGTCCAGCGCCGGCTCGACGAGTTCCAGACGCTCGAGTCCGACATCGGCGACCTCGAGGAGCTCGAGGAGCTGGCCTCCGACGACGACTCGATCGCCGCCGAGGTCGAAGAGCAGCGCGCCTCGATCGAGTCGCGCCTCGCGGCGCTCGAGGAGGCACGCCTGTTCTCCGGCGAGTACGACGCCGGCGACGCCGTCGTGACCGTCAACGCCGGCGCCGGCGGCACCGACTCGCAGGACTGGGCGGAGATGCTGCTACGGATGCTGATGCGATGGGCCGAGAGCCGCGACATGAAGGTCGAGCTTAAGGAGGCCTCCGAGGGGGAGGAGGCCGGGCTCAAGTCGGCCAGCTTCACCGCCGCCGGCGAGAACGCCTACGGCCTCTTCTCGGCCGAGAAGGGCGTCCACCGGCTGGTGCGGATCTCGCCGTTCGACTCGGCCGCCCGCCGCCACACGGCGTTCGCGGGGGTCGAGGTGGCGCCGCTGGTCGAGGACACGGTCGAGATCGAGATCGAGCCCGACGACCTCCAGATCGACACCTACCGTGCGTCAGGCGCCGGCGGGCAGCACGTCAACAAGACCGACTCGGCGGTGCGGATCACCCACCGGCCGTCGGGGATCGTCGTCCAGTGCCAGAACGAACGCTCGCAGACGGCGAACAAGGAGACCGCGATGAAGATGCTGCGCGGCAAGCTGATCGAGGCCGAGGAGCGGCGCCGCGCCGAGGAGATCGCAAAGGAGAGGGGCGAGGCTCAGGACGTCGGCTGGGGCTCGCAGATCCGCTCCTACGTGCTGCACCCCTACACGATGGTCAAGGACCACCGCACGAACGTCGAGATCGGCAACGCCCAGGGTGTCCTGGACGGCGATCTCGACGAGTTTGTGCGCGCGGAGCTGCTGCGGCGGGCCGGCGCCGCGAACGGCGCCGGCTAACGGCTCAGCTCAGCAGCCCTGGGACTCGCTGCGCTGCTTGGCGCTGCGAAGGTCGGCCTTCTCGGCCTTGACCTTGGCCTTTGCCTTCTTGACCTTCTTCTGCGACTTCGCGACTTTCGCCTTGGCCTGCTTGTTGGCCTTGGTTCCCGGGGTCGTCGCCTTCGCCGCCTCACGGGCCTTCTTCAGGTTCGCCTTAGCGGTCTTGAGCTTCGCCTGGGCCTGGGACAGGTTGGCCTGGGCGATCTCCTCGCGGCGCTCGTTGCCGCGGCAGCGCGGGTTGACGCGCTCGCGTCCAGCGGGCCCACGCTCGCGGCTCTTCTGGGACGCGCTGGCGCCGTCGTCGCCGGCGGGCTGGGCGACCGAGTTGGCGGGGACTGCCACGGCGAGCGTGGCGAGGATCGCGGCGGGCGCGGCGAGGCGCTTGGTCGAAAGTCGCATGGGGCTGCTGAGTCCTCCGAGTCTGGGTTGGGGAGTCTGAACGCCCAACCTAACGTGGCGTCCTCGTTTGCGCCATAGTCGGCGCGATGCGCGACTTGATCCAGCAGGCGCTCGCCGAGGACCTCGGCGCCGGCGACCTGACGAGCCAGGCGGTGGTGCCGGAGAGCAGTCTCGCCACCGGCATCGTGATCGCCAAGGCCGACGGGGTGGTTGCGGGAGTCAACGTCGCGGCGGCGGTCTTCGCCGCGGTCGATCGTGAGTTGAACGTCGAGTCGCGCGCCGCCGATGGCGACAACGTCGGTCCGGGCGACGAGCTGCTCGCGCTGCGCGGCGACGCGCGCTCGATCCTGGCCGGCGAGCGGGTCGCGCTCAATCTGCTCGGACGGCTCTCCGGCATCGCGACCCTGACCGCGCGCTACGTCGAGGCCGTCGCGGGGACTGGCACGCGGATCCTCGACACGCGCAAAACGACCCCGGGGATGCGGGCGCTCGAGAAGGCGGCGGTCGTCGCCGGTGGCGGCACCTCGCACCGCTTCGGTCTCTATGACGCGATCCTCGTCAAGGAGAACCACGTGCGCGTCGCCGGCGGCGTGGGGGAGGCGGCACGGCGCGCGCTCACGGGCGCCCCGGAGGGGGTCGTGGTCGAGATCGAGGTCGAGAGCCTCGGAGAGCTCGACGAGGCGCTCGACGCCGGAATTCGACGGGTGCTGCTCGACAACATGGATCCGGATGTTCTGCGCGCGGGGGTCGAGCGAACCGCGGGCCGGGCGGAGCTCGAGGCCTCAGGCGGGATCACGCTCGACACGGTCCGTGCGGTCGCCGAGACTGGCGTCGACTTCATCTCGGTTGGCGCGCTGACGCACTCCGCGCCGGCGCTCGACGTCAGCCTGCTGTTCGAGCCCGAGAGCTAGGCGCGCAGCCGCCAGAGGTCTACACTTAGGGGCGTTCCGCGCGCTCCCCCTGAGCGTGGAAGTTCATTTCGACACCGAAAGAGGTTCGAAACATATGCCGGCCCAGTCGAGTCCCCCAGCGGGAGCCGCACCGACACAGCTACTCGAGCTGGAGAATCTTCCTGCCCTCAAGGACGAGGTGCGCGCGCTCGCGGCGGAGCGCGACGCTGTGATCCTGGCGCATAACTACCAGCTGCCCGAGGTCCAGGACGTCGCTCATTTCGTCGGCGACTCGCTCGGCCTGTCACGCCAGGCGGCGGCCTCCAGCGAGCAGACGATCGCCTTCTGCGGCGTCCACTTCATGGCCGAGACGGCATCGGTGCTGTCGCCGGAGAAGACGGTGCTGTTGCCCGACCTCGACGCCGGCTGCTCGCTGGCCGACTCGATCACGGCCGACCAGTTGCGCGAGTGGAAGGCGAAGTTCCCGGGTGCGGTCGTCGTGATGTACGTCAACACGAGCGCCGAGGTCAAGGCCGAGACCGACTACTGCTGCACCTCCTCGAACGCCGTCCAGGTCGTCGAGCACATCTGGCGCGAGCACGGCGACGACACCGAGATCCTGTTCGGCCCGGACATGTGGCTCGGCGCCTACGTCGAGCGCGAGACCGGCCGGCGTATGCAGGTCTGGGACGGCGAGTGCCACGTCCACGCCGGCATCCGCCCCGCCGACATCAACGACATGCAGGCCGAGCATCCGAGCGCCGAGTTCCTCGTCCACCCCGAGTGTGGCTGCACGACCCAGGTGATGGAGTTCGTCGCCTCGGGCGACATTGACGCCGAGCACACCCACATGCTCTCGACCGGCGGAATGCTCGACTTCGCTCGCGAGTCCGACGCCGACGAGTTCATCGTCGCCACCGAGACCGGGATGCTCTACCCGCTCGAGCTGGAGAACCCAGGCAAGACCTTCATCCCCGCCAACCGGATGGCCTCCTGCAAGTACATGAAGATGATCACGCTGCCGAAGCTGCGCGACACGCTGCGCGAGATGAGCCCCGTGGTCAAGGTCGATCCCGCGATCGCCGAGCGCGCCCGCGTCCCGATCGAGCGCATGGTCGCGATCGGCCCCGGCAGCGCCGTCAAGCGTTGAACCGCCTCTATCCCCGTCCCGGCGAGGTCGCCGCCGAGGACCTCGTCGGCCAGATCGACCTCGGCGCCCACGCGCCGGACGACCGGCCCTACGTCGCGGTCAACATGGTCTCGACGCTCGACGGCCGTGCCGCCACCGACGGTGACACGCGCGGTCTCGGCGGCGAGCAGGATCGCGAGCTGTTCCACCTGCTGCGGACCACCGCCGACGCGATCCTCGTTGGCGCCGGCACCGTTCGGATCGAGCGCTACGCCGAGGCCGTCAAGAACGACGAGCTGCGGGCGCGGCGCGAGCGCCATGGCCTCGATCCCGAGCAGCCCACGGTCATCGTCTCCGCGCGGCTCGTCTTGCCCTCCGACCTGCCGCTGCTGCAGGCGCCCGGCGCGCCAGTGATCATCGCGACCGCCGCCGACCACGAGCTCGAGGGCGTTGCGGCGGACGTCAAGTACGAGCGCACCGCCGACGACCTCAAGATCCTGCTCGCACGTCTCCGCTCCGACCACGGCATCCGCTCGCTGATCTGCGAGGGCGGCCCGACGCTCTTCTCCTACATGCTCGCCGCCGGCCTCGTCGACGAGCTGTTCCTCTCGACTGCCCCAAAGCTCGCGGGTGGCGGCGACGAGCCGACGATCACGATGGGCCCCGCGCTGCCCGAGCCCGCAGACGCCGAGCTCCTCTGGCTCTGCGAGGCAGACGGCGCCCTCTTCACCCGCTGGCGCCTGCGTCGCTGAACCACCGACTGTCGACGGGCGAACGAGACGGTCCCCAGAGGAGCCTTGCGAAGCTCGCTCCGTTGGGGATCCGTCTCGTTCGCCCTGCAACAAACGTTGCAGGCACTGCACGTGGCATTGCACCTGCAAATCGCCGCCTTCACTCCCGGTAAGAAGGGTGGCCGCAGATGGCCCAGCTACGTACTCGCAGGCGCCCGGACGTCGCTCCGATCGCCCCTCCAACGCCTGCCGGCGACGTTCCCGTCGTCGAGCTGCGCGACGTCTCGAAGGTCTACGACGGCGGTTCCGTCGGTCTCGAGCGTGCGTCGCTGACCATCGGGCGGGGGGAGTTCGTCTTCCTCGTCGGCGCGACTGGCTGCGGCAAGTCGACCTGCATCCGCTTGCTGATGAAGGAGCTCGAGGCCTCGAGTGGCGACGTGCTGATCGCCGGCAAGAAGCTCAACGACATCGATCGCTCGAAGGTCCCGTACCTGCGCCGCAACATCGGCACCGTCTTCCAGGACTACAAGCTGCTGCCGAACCGCACCGTCTACGACAACGTCGCCTACTCGCTCCAGGTGATCGGCGAGCAGCGCGACGAGATCCGCCGCAAGGTGCCGGACATCCTGCGCCTCGTCGGTCTCTCGACGAAGCTGCACAACTTCCCCGACGAGCTCTCCGGTGGCGAGCAGCAGCGCGTCTCGATCGCCCGCGCGTTCGTCAACCATCCGCCGCTGCTGCTGGCCGACGAGCCGACCGGCAACCTCGATCCCGAGACGTCGATCGGGATCATGCAGCTGATCTACCGGATCAACAAGACCGGGACGACCGTCGTCGTGGCGACCCACGACAAGGAGATGGTCGACAAGATGCGCCGCCGCGTGATCGAGCTGCGCGAGGGCCGCATCGTCCGCGACGAGCAGTCCGGCATGTACCGCCCGGACGAGTCGACGACCGAGTTCGCGATCCGCCTGCGTGGTGAGCTGGGCGTCGGCGCCGAGGGACACCCCAACTAGCTATGAGCTTCCCCTTCTTCTTCAAGGAGGCCGTGCGCGGCCTCTCGCGCAACTCGGCGCCGGCGCTCGCCGCGATGCTGACCGTGCTGCTGACCGCGCTCGTGCTCGGGGTCTTCATCCCGATCGTGCAGGCGACCACCGGCACCGCGAACGAGGTCCGCGACCGCGTCGTCGTCAACGTCTACATCGCCGACGAGGCGACGAAGGCCGAGCGTCAGCAGCTCGCCACGGCGCTCGAGCGCACGACCAACGTCAAGTCGGTCGAGTACGTCTCGAAGGCCGAGGGCCTGGCCGAGGCGGAGCGCAAGAACCCCGAGGCGTTCGCCGAGGGCACGAAGCTGCTCGGCGCGAACCCGCTGCCGGACATGTACCGCGTCACGCCGGACGATCCCGATCAGGTGTCGTCGATCGTCGATCGCCTCGCGCCCGTCGGCGCCGACGGTGCCCGTGAGCCGTCGCTGGCCGCGATCGACGAGGTGCGCAACAAGGAGGAGGACACCGAGAAGATCCTCTCCGCGACCGGACTGGTGAAGATCCTCACCGGCGGTCTGATGGCGCTGCTCGTCTTCGCTTCGATCGCCCTGGTCGCCAACACGCTGCGCCTGTCGATCTTCGCCCGTCGTCGCGAGGTCGAGGTGATGAAGCTCGTCGGAGCGACCAACTGGTTCATCCGCTGGCCGTTCGTGATCGAGGGCGTGATCGTCGGGCTGATGGGCGGCGTGCTCGCCGTGCTGCTGCTGACGATCGCCAAGGAGACCTTCATCGACCCGCTCCAGGCGCGCTTCGATCTGCTCGCGGCGCCCGAGACGATCAACTTCCCGCTGCTGATAGTCGTGCTGCTGTTCGCTTGCGTCGCCGTTTCGGCGGCGGGCTCGGCGATCACGCTGCGGCGCTTCCTGCGCGTCTGAGCGCGCTCGCCGACTACTCTTGACCGTCCCCGTGGGCGCCCTCCTCAAAGCCGTAGCCGTGATCACCGCTGCCGTCGTGCTGCTGCT
>CAMLNW010000014.1 GCA_946481495.1 uncultured Actinomycetes bacterium | reverse complement strand
CCGCCTGGTCGATCACCGACAGCGAGGAGGTGTTGGTCGCGAACAGCGCGCCCTCCTTGACGATCCCGTCGACCTCCTTCCACATCTCGAGCTTCAGGCCGAGGTCCTCGGTGATCGCCTCGATCACGAGATCGCAGTCGGCGAGGTCGGCGTAGGAGGTCGTGCCCTGGATGCGGCCGCGGATGGCGTCGGCGTCGGCCTGCTCGGCCTTGCCCTTCTCAACGGCGCGCGCGAGCTGCTTCTCGATCTTGCCGATGCCCTTCTCCAGCTTGGCGTCGTCGACCTCGCGCAGCACCACGTCGTAACCGGCGGTCGCGACCACCTGGGCGATCCCGTGGCCCATCAACCCAGCACCGAGCACTCCAACCTTCTTGATCTCCACTACGTTCTCCCAGTCAGCTTTAGCGAGCCCGGGGAGCCTATATGTCACTGATCGGAGTCGAGGACCGCAACGGTGTGCGCCATCTGGTGCTGCAGCGCGCCGATAAGCGCAACGCCTTCAACGGCGAGCTGATCGAGGCGCTCGGGCTTGCGCTCGAGGACGCCGCGGCCGACGAGTCGGTGCGCGTGCTGGTCGTGCGCGGCGACGGCGCGATGTTCTCGTCCGGGATGGACCTCCACGACCTGCAGGAACTGTCCGAGAACCCGGCCAATCTGCGCCCGTTCCGGCGGCGGATCCTCAACTGGTGGAACCTGCTCGAGGAGATGCCGAAGCCGACAATCGTCCAGATCCACGGCGCCTGCCTCGGCGGCGCATTCGAGCTGGCGCTGGCGGCCGACTTCCGCGTGATGGCGGAGGACGCGATGGCCGGGATCATGGAGGTCCGCGTCGGCCTGCTGCCCGACGTCGGCGGCTGCTCGCGCCTGCCGTCGATCGTCGGCCTCGGCAACGCCAAGGAGCTGATCATGACCGGCAAGGTGATCGACGGCCGTGAGGCACACCGGATCGGCTTCGCCAACCGGATCGCCCCCGCCGCCGAGCTCGACGCGCCCACCGCGGCGTTCGCCGGCGAGCTGCTGCAGTGCGCCCCGCGCGCCGTCGGGATGGCCAAGCGCGTGATCGACGCCTCGGCTAAGCCCGCGCTCGCCGCGACGCTCGACCAGGAGGTCCAGGCCCAGGAGGCGCTCGCCGCGACCGAGGACTTCGCCGAGGGCACGAAGGCCTTCTTCGAAAAGCGCCAGCCGGAGTTCGCCGGCCGCTGACCGTCCGCTGAAGGATCCTTGGGGCTAGCGCCCCGAGGATCCTTCAGGCAGCTAGAGATTGCCTGGAAATCCCCGCTTTCCTGCGGCTTTTGCCAGCTCCCCGCGGAACTTGCGGACGAGGTCGGGGCGGCGGCCGGCGAGGTTGCGGAACTCGCCGGGGTCGCTGCGGGTGTCGTGGAGGCGCTCGGTGCGGATGCGGCCGCCGTCGTTGATCGCGACGTAGAGCCAGCGGCCGTCACCGGCCATCAGCGTGATGCCCCAGGCGGCGGTCCAGACCGGGCGGCGCTGCTTGACCCGGTTGTCGTTGAAGAGCGGACGGAGGTCGGCGCCGTCCATCGCCTTCGGGACCGGGGCTCCGACGCCGCGCAGCAGCGTCGGGGCGATGTCGTGCGAGGAGGCGAAGTAGCCGGTCCGCCGGCCGGCGGCGACCCGCTGGGGGTGGCGGATCATGAACGGCACCTTGATCAGCTCGCCGTGCATCTTGTTCGAGTCCTTGCCAATCAGCCCGTGCTCGCCGAGCGCGACGCCGTGGTCGGAGACAACCGCCACCCAGGTGTTCGACATGCCGAGCTGGTCGAGCCGGGTCAGGAAGCGGCCGAGCCAGGCGTCGAGCAGGCTGATCTCGCCGGCGTACATCGCCTGGGCGAGCTTCAACGTCTTCGCCGAGATGTCGCTCGTCCGGCCCGCGGGCGTCGGGAACGGCATTACCGGCCGGTAGCCGCCGCGCTTCACGCGGGCGTAGCGCGCGAGGTAGCGGTCGGGCGGGTCCCACGGCTCGTGGACGTCGAAGCAGTCGAGCACGAGCGCGAACGGCTGGCCGCGGAACGCCGCCTGCTCGAGGAAGTCGATCCCGCCCTGGAAGACCCGTGCCGAGAGGTAGTCCTTCTCCTTGCGCGTCGCGGCGTTGTAGCCGAGGTACTCGCGCACGCGGCCACGGTCGACGCCGCGCAGCTCGGGCGCGAGGTGGCGGCGCAACCGAGCGCCGGAGACCGGGATGCGGCGCTGGCGCCAGCCCGGTACCTGGCCCTTGACGACCGTCATCACGTCGGGACGGCCGCGGAAGCGGGCGAACGCCGGCCGCTGGAGGTGCGGGTTGTCGGTGACGTAGCCGGTCAGGTAGCCGCGCTTGTCGAGCACGTCGAGAAACGTCACCTCGTTCGCGTGGATGCCCTCGAAGCCGGCGACGTCGGGCAGCGCACCCTCCTGATGCCAGCCACGGAACGGGAAGCCGCTGCGACCGATCAGCAGCGACTTGCGCACCGGCACGGTCGGCAGCGCCTCGTGGCGGGCGTGGGTGAAGACGAGGCTCTCGGTCGCGAGCGCGTCGAGCGTCGGGGTGCGGGCGCGCCGTCCGCCGTAGGCGCCGACGTGGTCGGTGCGCAGCGAGTCGATCACGACGACCACGACGTTGGCGCCGGCGGTCGGCGTCAGCGCCGAGACCAGCGCCTGGCCCTCGGCCGGCTCGGCGGCGGCGAGGCCCGGAACCGCGGCGGTCGCCCCCAACGCTGCCGCGCCGCCGAGCAGCCGGCGTCGCGTCAGAGCGCCGGTTTCTTCACCTGACTGCCGGGAATCCATCTCCGCCGCCACAGTAGCGGGGAACCCGGCGGGAGCGTGTTAGTTGCTCGTGACTCTCTAGCCGCGCTGCCAGTCGACCGGACCGGCAGTCAGCAGGTGGCTGCCGAGTGGCCGGCCGAGCACCCGCTGCGCCTCGCGGGCGCAGTCCAACAGCTTGGCCAGGTCGATCCCGGTGTCGTGTCCCATCTCGTGCAGCATCGAGACGAGGTCCTCGCTGGCGATGTTGCCGGTGGCGCCCTTCGGAACCGGGCAGCCGCCGAGCTCGCCGAACGAGCTCTCGAACGAGCGGCAGCCGGCCTCGAGCGCAGCGAGCGCGTTGGCGAGCCCCTGGCCGCGCGTGTTGTGGAAGTGGGCGGTCAGCTCGACGTCGGGCAGCCGCTCGAAGGCGGCGGCGAAGAACTCACGCACCTGGGCGGGGTTTGCCATGCCGGTGGTGTCGGCAAAGCCGAGCTCGGCACAGCCGGCGGCGCGCAGCCGTTCGGCGATCGCGAAGACGCGCTCCGGCGGGACATCGCCCTCGTAGGGGCAGCCGAAGACGACCGAGATGACCGCCTCGCAGCGCAGACCCTCGGCAAGCGCGCGCACCACGACCTTCTCCAGCCCGCTCAGCGACTCCTCGATCGAGCGGTTGACGTTGGCCTGGTTGTGGCTCTCCGAGGCCGACAGGAAGAGGTTGACCTCCTGGAAGCGGTCGCGCAGCGCGAGCGCGTTGTCGAGACCGCGCTCGTTCGGGATCAGCACCGTGACCGCGACGTCGTCGGGGATGTCGGCGCGCGTCAGGACCTCGGGACCGTCGGCGAGCTGCGGGATGACGTCGGCGCGGACGAAGCTCGTAACCTCGAGCCGGCGCAGGCCGGTACGGGCGAGCATCTCGACCAACCGGACCTTGTCGTCGGTCGGAATCGTCTCGGGCTCGTTCTGGAAACCGTCGCGAGGACCTACCTCGCGGATGCGGACTGGATCGTCGGACATGGCTACATCATGCCGAGGCCGCCGCTGACCCCGACCGTCTCCCCCGTCACATAGGCGGCCTCGTCGCTCGCCAGATAGGCGATCGCGGCCGCGACCTCGTCCGGCTCGCCGAGCCGCTTCATCGCCGTCGATTCGATCATCCCCTGGACCATTCGCTGCCCGATCTCGCCGAACTGGTCGGCGGCGCGCACCATCGGCGTGTCGATCGGGCCGGGCGCGACGGCGTTGACGCGCACCCCAGCGCGCGCCGACTCCTTTGCCAATGCCTTGGTGAACCCGATCACCCCGGCCTTTGTGGCGGAGTAGACGACGGCGAGCTGGGAGCCGACGCGGCCAGCCTCGGAGGCGACGTTGACGATCGACCCGGAGCCGCGCTCACGCATCCCCGGCAGCACGGCATGCGTGACGGCCAACACGCCGCGCAGATTGATCGCGAGCATGTTGTCCCAGACCTCGGGCGGCGTCTGGCCGAAGAACAGCTCGCCACCGATGCCGGCGTTGTTGACCAGCACGTCGATCGGACCGAGCTGGTCCTGGGTCGCCGCGACAGCGGCGGCGATCGACTCGTCCGAGCGGACGTCGAGCTCGAGGCCGAGGCCGCCGAGGTCGGCGGCCAACTCGCGCGCCGCGTCCAGCCCGAGGTCGCAGACGGCTACGCGCGCGCCCTCGGCAGCTAGCCGCGAGGCCGTCGCGGAGCCGATCCCGCCGGCGCCGCCTGTCACCAACGCGACCTTGTTCTCGAATCTCATCGGGCGGACCCTATCCAGCGCCCCGGCGCCGCCCCGGACACCAGCGGCTCCGCCCCGCCCTGTTAGCGTGCCCGCCCCGTGAGCGGCTCACCAATCCCGATCGTCGGCGGCACCGGCGCGCTCGGCTTCGGCCTTGCGCTGCGCCTCGCGGCGGCGGAGCAGGAGGTGATCATCGGCTCACGCGACGCCGGTCGCGCCGAGGAGGCCGCCGCCCGCGTCCGCGAGCGTGTGTCGAACGCGCACGTCGCCGGCATGGAGAACGCGGCCGCCGCCGCACTTGGCGAGGTCATCTTCCTGACCGTCCCGTTCCGCGCCCAGTCCGAGAACCTGACCAATCTCAAGGGCACGCTGCGCGAGGGCCAGATCCTCGTCGATGCAACCGTCCCGCTCGCCGCCGCCGTCTCGGGCAAGGCGACAAGGCTGCTCGGCGTCCCTCAGGGCTCCGCCGCCGAGCAGGCGCAGGAGATGGTCCCCGACGGCGTCACCGTGATCAGCGCCCTGCACACCGTCGACGCCGCGACGCTCGGCGCGCTCGACACGCCGCTCGACCAGGACGTCCTGATCTGCGGCGATCGCAAGGATCCGAAGCGCAAGGTCGCCGAGCTGATTGGCCTGATCCCCGGCCTGCGTCCGGTCAACGCCGGCGCGCTCGAGACCGCCCGCTTCGTCGAGGCGCTGACGCCGCTGCTGATCTCGGTCAACATCCGCAACAAGTCACACGCGGGCGTCAAGCTGACCGGCCTGCCCGACTCCCTCTGGTAGGTCGGCGGTGCGGGTAGCGCTGCTCTCCGGCGGCACCGGCGGCGCGAAGCTGGCACGGGGCCTGCTCGACGTGGTCGGCGCCGAGAACCTGACGGTGATCGCCAACACGGGCGACGACGCCTGGGTCCACGGCGCCCACGTCTCACCCGACCCCGACCTCGTCACCTACTGGCTCGCCGACGCGATCGACGCGCGCGGCTACGGCATCCGCGGCGACAGCTGGCAGGTGATGGACGCGCTCGAGGCGGCCGGCCGACCGACCTGGTTCCGGCTCGGCGACCGTGACCTCGCGATGTGCCTGATCCGCAGCGAGCTGCTCGCGGCCGGCGCACGGCTGACCGAAGCCCACGCCGCGGTCGTGGAGGCGATGGGCGTCGCGGCGCACGTCCTGCCGATGTGCGACGAGCCGGTTCCGACGCGAATCGGGGTCCGCGGCCGCGTGCTGCCGTTCCAGGAGTTCATGATCGTCGAGCGTGCCGAGGGGTCGCTGGAGAGCGTCGAGTTCGCCGCGATCGACGCAGCGCGGCCGACCGCCGAGGTGCTCGACGCGCTGCGCTGCGCCGACGCGATCGTGATCGGACCTTCGAACCCGGTCATCTCGATCGGCCCGATCCTCGCCGTGCCGGGCATGCGCGACGCACTGGCCGCCGCGGCCGCGCCGATCGTCGCCGTCAGCCCGTTCGTCGGCGGCGCCGTGCTGAAGGGCCCGACGCGGCTGTTCTGCGAGGCCGCCGGCGTCGACTCGTCGGCCAGCGGCGTCGCCAACCTCTACACCGGCCTGGTCGACGGCCTCGTCGCCGACGAGCCGGTCGACGCCGACTTCCCGGCGCTCGAGACACCGACGCTGATGGACACGCCCGAGGCGCGCCGTTCCGTCGCCACCGCGACGCTCGACTTCGCGGCAACGCTGACCGGCGGTTAGAGTCGTGAACCGCCTGTCCGGTCGCCCGATGCGAACGATCGCGATCCTGCCAATCAAGCGCTTCGGCGCAGCCAAGCAGCGCCTCGCCGGCCTGCTCGGCAGCGGCGCGCGCCAGGCACTGGTCCAGGCGATGTTCCAGGACGTGCTCGCCTCGCTGCGTCACGTCGAGGGCCTCGACGCAGTCGCGGTCGTGACCGGGAATGCGACCGCCGCCCGCGCCGCGCACGGCGAGGGCGTCATCGTGCTCGGCGACTCGGAGGAGAGCGGCCACAACGAGGCGGCCACCGTCGGCATCACCTACGCCGCCGAGCACGGTTTCGACCGCGTGCTGCTGGTGCCGGGCGACGCTCCGCTGATCGACCCAGGAGAGCTGGCGGCGCTGCTGCGCGACACCACGCCGAGCCCAAGCCTGGTCGTCGTTCCCGACCGTCACGGGACCGGGACCAACGCGCTGCTGATCGCACCGCCTTCCGCGCTCGCGCCATCCTTCGGCCCGGGCAGCCGCGATCGTCACGAGCAGCTCGCGACCGACGCCGGCGTCGCCTGCCGGGTCGAACCGCTGCCCTCGCTGGCGGTCGACGTCGACACGCCGGAGGATCTCGACGAGCTGACGGCGCTGCTCGGCGAGCCCGCGAATCGCACGCTGGCGCGCTTGACCCGTGGAGCTCTGCGCCAGCTCGAGCGCTCACGCACCCAGCCCCCGCCCGTCCCTCCGGCAGCGGTCTCCTGAGCACGGCGCGCCCGCTATCCGCCGTCGCCCTCGACGGCATTCCCGAGATTCGGGCCGGCGACGATCTGGCCGCTCTGATCGCCGCGGTGCTACCGGCAAACGTCGCCGACGGCGACGTGATCGCGGTCGCCCACAAGGTCGTCTCGAAGGCCGAGGGGCGCACGCGGCGGATCGGAACGATCGATCCCGGCGAGCGGGCACGCGAGCTCGCCGCCGAGCACGACAAGGACCCGCGCGTCGTCCAAGCGGTGCTCGACGAGTCGGCGGCGGTGCTGCGCGCCGGCCACGGCGTCTTGATCTGCGAGACCCATCATGGACTCGTCTGCGCCAACGCCGGCGTCGATCGCTCGAACGCCGCCGACCCCGACGAGCTGATCCTGCTGCCCGCGGACCCGGACGGCTCGGCACGCGCGCTGCGTGCCGGAATCGCCGCGCTGCGCGGCGTCTCCCCCGCCGTCGTGATCTCCGACTCCTTCGGCCGCGCCTGGCGACTCGGTCAGACCGACGTCGCGATCGGCGCCGCCGGCCTGACGCCGCTCGACGACTGGCGCGGCCGCCGCGACTCCCAGGGCCGCGAGCTACAGGCGACCGCGATCGCCATCGCCGACGCGATCGCCGGCGCGGCTGACCTCGCCCGCACCAAGGACGCCGGCCAGCCGGCGGTCCTGCTGAGCGGTCTCGACCGCTTCGTCACCGCCGACGACGGTCCCGGTGCGTTGGCCCTGCGCCGACCGCCCACTGAGGATCTGTTCAGGTAGTCACGCCCGCCGGCTAGGCGCGCGGCTCGATCAGCAGCACACGCGCGCTGGCCAGGACGTCACCATCGGCCGACAGGACCGCCGAGCCCGCATGGCGCTTGCGGCCCTCGGCCGCGATGCCCCAGCCGATCACGACGTGCTCGTCGCCGGCGCGTACCGGCCGGTCGACCGCTGCGGTCTGACGGGCGAGCACGCCGAGCGGCAGCTCCCCCTCCACGTCGATGTAGGTCGCGAAGTAGGTCGGACAGTCGAGCACCGCCCAGACGATCTCCGGCCGCACGTTCCCGTCGGGGCCGGCCGCCCACTCGGGCGGCATCCACGGCGAGGCAACGACCGACCGGCCCTCGACCGGACCCGCGAAGACGCCGAACGAATCCTCGCGCGCCCTCCCGCAGACGAAGCAGCGGCAGAACGGCCCGCTCGTCAGTCCGCGGTAGCCGGCCGTCGCGACGCGCGCCTGCTCGACGCTCACCGGCTCGGGCACGTCGATCTCGAAGTCGGGCACATGACGCGCCCTTGCGATCAGCGTCTCGCCGTCGAGCACCCGCAGCGAGCCGTCGCTCTCGCTGCCGACCGCAAGCGGCCTGTCGAGCGGCACCGCGCTGTGCAGACTCGCCTCGACCGGCCCCTCGAGCAGGTTTGCGAGCACGCCGGAGCAGTAGCCGCCATTGCCGCTGTCGAGCGGCCCGTTGAACCGCCCGTCGATCTCAATCGTCGGCTGCACGACACGATCTAACCACCGATCGGGGCGCGTGGGTTGACGCCCCAGAAGACCTGCGTGCCGAGCATCCCGACGATGTGGACCATGACGGTGTTGAGCGCCATCGACTTCGCCGTCGCGGTGCCGACGCCGACCGGTCCGCCGGATGCCGTGTAGCCGTAGTAGAGGCCGACGAGCACGATCACGGTCGCCATCGCCATTCCCTTGATCGTGCTGAAGAAGAGGTCGGGCGGGTTCTGGTAGGCCCAGAAGATCAGAAAGTAGCCACCGGAGGAGACCTCGCCGACCTGCTCGACGACCGCGAGGTAGCTGCCTACGAAGCCGGCGGCGATCGCCGCCACGTACATGAATGGCAGCACGATCCAGGCCGCCAGCAGGCGCGTGGCGCAGAGGAAGGCGAGTGAGCTGACGCCCATCACCTCGAGCGCGTCGATCTCGTCGGAGATCCGCATCGCGCCGATCTCGGCGACCAGGCCGGTGCCGACCTTCGCCGACATCATGTAGCCGAAGGCGTAGGGCATGATCTCGCGCAGGTCGCAGATCGCCGAGAACGAGCCGCCGATCTGCGGCGAGCCGATCGATCGCGCGAAGTACGCCCCGTTGACGCCGCACTGCAGGCCGAGCAGGAAGGCCAGCCCCCAGATCACCAGCGCCGAGCCGACGATCAGGATCCCGGCCTGGCGCAGCGTCTCGCTGAAGTAGCGCGCGGCGCTGCCGCGCATCACCTCGGCGACGACCTCGGAGCAGAACTTGCCGAGGTCGCCGAGCGCACCGAGCATGTCGCGTGGCACCGCCAGCCAAGTTGCCGCCCTGGTCACTTGAGCACCGAGATCTCGGGGTGGGTGGCCAGCAGCGTCTGGGTGAAGACGTAGTTGAACGAGAAGACGCCGAGCAGCGACACCACGACGGCCTGGTTGACCGCGCGCCCGACGCCCTCGGGGCCGCCGGAGACCGTCATGCCCTTGTAGCAGCAGACGACCGCGATGATCGCGCCGAACAGCAGCGCCTTCAGCGTCGACCCCCAGAGCTCGGTCGTAGTCGCGTTGTTGAGCAGCGTCGCGAAAAACGGCCCGAGCGGCGTAGATGTCGAGCAGGCCGGTGATCAGCATCAGCGCCAGGAAGCGCGGCACGACGAGGTTCTTGATCGGGTCGACGCCGAGCACCTGAAGCGCGTCGAGCTCCTCGCGGATCTTGCGCGCGCCGAGGTCGGCGGTGATCGCGGTCCCGCCAACGCCGGCGAGGATGATCGCCGTCACGAACGGCGCGAACTCGCGGATCACGGCCAGGATGAAGAAGCCGCCGAGCCGGTCGAGCGATCCGAACAGCTCGAAGAAGCCGCCTGCCTGCAGGCCCGGCGCGCCGTAGGAGAGCGCGACCATCGATACCAGCAGCGGAAACCAGCAGAGCCGCAGCAGGAACATGAACTGCTGGACGAACTCGGTCCCATAGGGAAACGGCGGCGTGATCGCGGACAGGATCGTCTTGCCGGTCAGCACCATCACCTCGCCGACCTGCTCGAGCGCGTTCTTGACGGGCAGGTACGCCCGTTCGGCAGCTCCTCCCATCTGTGTGTTGTTCTAGCACAGTTTGTAGGAACACACCCACACGGCACGCTAGAATCCCTGCAAATGCAGCTTCAACTCGATCGCGACAGCGGCGTTCCGCTTGGCACTCAGCTCGCCTGGCGGCTGCGCTCGGCGATCGACCGCGGCGAGCTCGCCCCCGGGGACAAGCTGCCCAGCCTGCGCGACGCCGCATCGGCGGCTGGAGTGAACGTCAACACGGTGCGCGCCGCCTACGCGAAGCTGGAGTCCACGGGCGTCGTGACCACGGAACAGGGCCGGGGCACATTCGTCGCGCGGGCCGCCGACGGCGCGTCCGACCGCTGGCGCGGCCTGCGCGACGAGATCGCCCGCCTCGAGGCCGAGTTGGTCAGCCTGCCGCCGATCCCCCGTTCCGCCGAGCCCACCGGCCGCCCCGCCGGCGCCAGGCTGCTGTCGATCGAGGAGCTGGAGACCGTCCGCGACCTGCTCGCCGAGCGCGTCGCCGAGCTGCGCGGCACCCGCTCCGAGATCGTCGAGCGTCTACGCGACGAGCGCCGCGCACCCACGCCCCGAGCCCCCGCTCGCCGCTCCTCCTCCAGCCTCGCCGGCGCCCGCGTCCGCTGGACCTGATCCCCGCCGTTAAGTAGCCGTAGCGGTAGTACCTACGGTCGAGCGCTATCACCACGGCCTCGCGACTCTCGTTTAAGAACTCGGCCCCTGTCGCGATAGCGCCACACCAGCCAGACACACGCCAGGGTGGCGATCGCCGTGATCGAAATAACGAGGAAGCCACCAATAAGCCAGTCGGCTAACAGGATGGCCGCCACACCGCCTCCACAGACAATCAGGATCACAGAGCTGGGCGCCCGCTCCGGTGGACCCTCGTGGTTGTTCAAATCTCAGAGATCATTTTGGCCGGTTATCCAGCCATACGTTGAATTAGAAAGACGACGATGATCGCCAGGATCACTGTTCCCATCATCATCAGCCAGCCACGCCCATCTCCCTGCCAAAGCCACCCCTCTCGTGCCGCGAAGATAACCACGATGGCCAGCAACGCCGGTACATAGAAGCCTGGGGCATCGAGCGCAGTTGCTAGCGCCAATGATGCCGCCGCTACGAGACTTCCGATCGCAGCGACCATCAAGAACCGCGGCATGCTCATTTTGACGACCCCGTCGTATCTACAGTCACCTGACGTTCATATCGTCGCCGAGCCCGGTTCATCTTTTCAGCGGGGTAGAAGCGACGTGCCCACCAGGAATCCGGCCGTGCTAAACGAAGGCACGCCACCATCCAGATGATACCCGCGAGCAACAAGCCAACTACAAAGATCAGTCGCTGCCCCTTAAGCCAGGTGATCGAACCCGGGACTACCAACAGAATTAGGTAAAGGCCGATCCCATAGGCCGTCGCACCTACGTTCAAGGCAATTATCCCCACAGGAATGAGTACACCACTAGTACGCCATCTCTACATCATCACCGAGGAATATCTCAAGGGGATCACATTGGTCAAGACGATTCAGCCCCAAGTCCCGCCCACACTCTGCGGCCTCTTGAAGCTGCCCGGGGAGACTAATGAGTTTCCTAACCCCCTTCTTGAGATCCCTCCCCTTGGACTCTAGCCAGCCTTTGGCGTCACCAAAGATTCCCATCCCGGTTGGATCAAAAAGGTTTACCGGGTCACCGCCCACGTAGATGTAGCGATTCCCCTCTCGCAAATCTCCCGCTTGATCCAGTGGGTCCTGCTGGCTCCAGCGCCCAAGGTTGGGCTGGTAGTAGCGGGCTCCCATCTTGTATAGGTCGCCTTGGGCCTCGCGGTACTGGCTGACGAATTGGGGGTGGAACCGCTCGTTGAGCGGACGATGCCGTATGGGTCGTACTTGTAGGTGCGGGTGAGGGCGCCGCTGGAGTCCGCCAGGCCGACAACCGACCCGAGCGCGTCGGAGAGGTAGTAGTGGTTGACGCCGCCGGTGGCGCGCTGGGAGATCAGGGTGCCGTTGGGATCGCGGGTCCAGGAGGTGGTGCCTTGGCGGGAGGGGCCGAGCAGGGTGTTGTGTTGGGCGACGCCACCGTTGGAGGTTCGCTCGGTCTGGCCGGCTCCGGCGTAGCCGAATGAGATTGGCGAGCCGCCGGGGGCGGTGAAGGCGACGGTCTGGTCGCGGGTGTTGTAGTCGAAGTCCAGGCCGGCGCTGCTGGCGGTGGTGTTGCCGTTGGCGTCGTAGCTGTAGGTCGTGGCGCCGCCGGGTGGGGAGCCGCAGGCCGCACCGGAGCTGCCGCTGTAGGTCCAGCAGAGCTGGTTGGCAGCGTTGTAGGCGTAGCTCGTCGTCGAGCCGTTGATCGTCTGGGTCTGACGGTTCGACGCCAGGTCGTAGGCGTAGGCGCGGTTGTCAATGATCGTGTTGCCGCTGTTGCGCTCGATCGCACTCGTCAAGCGGTCGAGGAAGTCGTAGCCGTCGGTCGTCTTGTTGCCGTCCTTGTCTGTGACCGACTGACGCAGCTTCGTCTTGAGGGTTCCTGGCGACGCCTCGTCGTAGACGTAGGTGTAGTCGGTAAGCGTGGTTGGCGGACTCCCGGCCTTGATCGCCTTGATGCGCGTCGGTTTGTCGGAGCTGTCGAAGGTCACCGTCTGCTCGACGCCGTTCGGGTATGTAGTCCGCTCCCGCTGATCGCGGTTGGTGTACCCGAAGGTCGTGCACAGCGAAACGGGAGTGGTGCACGAGCCACCTGGCTCGACAAGGTCCGCCAGCCGATTGACGTCGTCGTAGCGATATGTGACCGTTCCGCCGGCATCGGTCAGCGAGGCGAGGTTCGACGCCGCGTCCCAGGTGTAGTCGGTGTCGCCTGAGGGCAGATCGTCGTCGGTACGGCGGTTGAGGGCGTCGTAGGTCCATGTGGAGGTGCCGTCAACCGAGTCGATGCGCTCGATGCGGTTGCCGTTCGCGTCGTAGTCGAAGGTCACGACGTTGCCACCGCCGTAGTCGATCTCGACGACGCGGTCGAGGTCGTCATACGCATAGCTGCGGGTTTGGCTCTTGCCGTCCTCGACGGAGTCGACCCGGCTGAGCGAGTCGTAGGTGATCGTCGTGACCCCGAGGGGCAGCTCCGGCGTCACCGTAGTCAGGTTGCCGTCGTCGTCGTACCCGTAGAGCGTCTCGTTGCCCTTGCCGTCGATCGCGCAGCGCAAGGTGCCGGGCTTGGTGGTCGCGTCGTCGGCGCACGTCCCGCCGGCCTGGCCGTTGTACTCCAGCGTCGCCTCGACCTGCGAGGCCGGCGACGTCGAGTCGCCGATCGTCGTCGTGTTGCCCGCGGTGTCGTAGGCGAACACGCTGGCCGTCCCCTGCGGCGAGACCTGCTTCGTCGGCGAGTACGGGTGGCTGCCGTTCGTGTACTCGAAGCTCGTCGCCTCCCCCGCCGGCTCGTCGACGGCCTCGAGGTTGTTGCTGCCGTCGTAGCCGAACGTCGTCGTGGCCGACCCAGGCGCGGTCGCGCTGAGCGGATCGGAGTTGGGCGAGTAGGTCGAGCTGCGCGCGTTGCCGTTGGCGTCGACCACCTTGGTCACCCGCAGCTCGACGTCGTAGCAGTAGGTCGTGGTCTTGCCGCGCGGATCGGTCATCACCGTCTTGCCGATGTCCGCACCGCCACAGGGGCTGGTCGCCGACGAGTACGCGAACTGCGTCCGCGCGACATAGCTGCCGTTAGAGCGGTTGTAGCCGCGCTTGATCGAAGTCACGCGCTGATCGCCGTCGTAGTCGATCTTCGTGACTGCTCCGCGTGGGTCCTCGATCTCGATCAGGTTGTCGGGCCCCTGGTAGACGTACTCCGTCTCGCCACCCTCCGGATCGGTGTACTCGATCAGACGGTCGTAGGCGTCGTAGTCGTACTGCCACAGCCGTCCAGTCGGATCCTCGAGCGACTCGAGGTTGCCGTCGCCGTCGTAGCTAGCCTCGACCTCGCGGCCTTGGGTGTCGGTGACGTCATCGAGAACGCCGTCGGTCACGTAGTCGAAGCTGATCGCGTTGCCGTTGCGGTCCTCGAACGCCGTCGGGTCGCCATCGGAGTTGAAGCGATAGATCTCGCTGCTCTTGTGGAAGGTGAGCTTGTGTCCGGCGCCGTCGGCCGCGAGCGTCGCGTCGATTCCCGTCGGGCTCTCGAACGACCCGTTCGGCTGGACGTGGAAGACGTGACGCGAGCCCGTCGGCCCGACGAACATCCGATCGCCGCCGCCCTCGGGCATCAGCATCACCCCACCGCCGACCGAGAGCCGCCACTTGCGTCCCGCCGTCTCTGGGAGTCCCGTGCCCTGGTTGTTGAAATGGCGCGAGATGTTCAGGTCGAGCCCCGTGCCCGCGATCTGCACGTCGTTCGAGCTTTGGATCAGATTGCCGTTGCCGACATTGACGGCCAACCCCAGACGATCCGACAGCGACTGCTCGGCGAAGGTGAACTGCCGCTCGATGCCGGTGCGCTTGCTCCAGGTGACGCCGAGGTACGGGCGCCGGCTGCTGTTGGAGGACTCGGAGCTCGCGAACCGGATGCGATTGCTCAGCTGCTGATCGTCGCGATCCTTGAGCACGACCCCCTGATTGGCGACGTCCCCGTCGACCCACTCCTGGATCAGCTCGCCGATCGCCCAGTAGGTCCAGCTACCGGTCGGGTTCGAACCGGGATAGGAAGTCCGCCAGACCTGGCTGTCGAAGTCCCCGCCCGCGCTCGTCCAGGCGTTCGTCCCGTCCGCGCTCGACCAGCTCGCCTGCGAGGTCCAGTCGCGGGTCGCACGGTAGACCGACAACGGCTTGTTCACGCTCGTGCTCGCGCCTGTCCCATACAGGGCGACATATCCCTCCTCTACCCGCGCGCCCTGCGGCACCGCGCCGGCGACGTCGAACTCCAGCAGCGCACGGTGATCCTGGCTGCCATCCCAGCCGACCTCCAGCTCGTCGTCGCCGCAGACGCTGATGGATGGTGTGCCGCTGTCCAGATGACAGTCGACCTGTGGAGAGATGTAGACGGTCGGATCGACCTCGACGGGGAACTCGCGGCCCGGGTTCTCGAGCCAGTCGCGATCCGGACGGATGCCCAGCGTCCAACCGCCGTCCCCGCGCCGCAGCTCGTACTCGACACCACGTGACAGCGTGCCGCGTGCATCGCGCATGAAGGGTGCCGCGATCGCGAAGTGGATCTCGCCCTTGGCATCGAGCAACTGCACACCGCCGGAGCTCGTCACCCGCGGCGTCAGGGCGCCGGCGTCGAGCCTGAAGGCGAGGTCGCGCCCCGCGGCCGCGTCGGAGAGCATCAGCGACTCCTTGACACCGTCCGGGCGGGCGACGTACTGGAGGTCGAGACCGGGACGTACCGAGCGATAGGTCACCTGCGCGCCATCGACTTCAGCGGCCGACTGGACGGCGCCGATCAGCGCGAACTCGAACGCCTGCCCGTCGTCGGCGACACGCACACCGGTGCCGTCACCGAGCGTCTTGGGAAGCGAAAGGCCGAAACCGGCCCGCGATATCCGCAAGCGGTCGTCCCCGTCGCTCTCGATGCGTGTGTCGATCGCCCGCCAGCTACCGTCGCTGTCCCGGAAGTTGACCGGGATGCCGAAGACCTTCGTCAGCATCCGCCCGTCGGCCAGGACGTAGGTGCGGCTCTTCGCCGTGCGAAGATCGACCGCCTCACGCTCGACCTCAGCACCGCCGGGGAGGCCGGCGCTCGGAGCGGGAGCAGGGTCGTCACCGGCATAGGCCGGCTCTTCCTGGTCCGCTTGGCCGCTTGCGCCGGACGCGAACCCGACCATCAGCACCGCCGCTACCAGCGCGAACGCCATTGCCTGCGCGAACGTACGCGCGAACCCACCGCCGACCCTCAATACGTGATGTGCCCTCCTATGCCCGCCGAGATGAGGACGCGGCCTCACATCGACATCACCACCGTGTTCTTCGAACCCTTGGAGTGGCAGACGCCACGTTACGCCATTTGGCAACTTGGAGTCAAGGGTGTTCCTATTTACGCGGCGAGTGGAAGCTCGTAGCGACGCCTGACCTCGTAGAGCGTCGTCCGCTCAGCCGCCGGTCGTCCCGCGGCGTGTGCCGCCCCGATCAGCTGCTCCGGGGTCAGCATCACGCCGTGCTGGCTGCCGGCGAGCCTGCTGATGCTCTCCTCCATCAGCGTGCCGCCCAGGTCGTTCACGCCCCAGCGGAGGCTCTCGGTGGCGGCGTCGAGGCCCATCTTCACCCACGACGCCTGAAGACTCGGGATCGTCCTGCCGAGCGCGAGCCGGAAGACCGCGGTGTGCTTGAGATTCTCCTCGCGCGACAGCTCCTCGATCCCGTGTGTGCGGCCGAGCAGCGTGTGGTGCGGGATGAACGACAGCGGCACGAACTCGGTGAAGCCGCCGGTCCGCTCCTGCAGCTCGCGCACGACGCGCATGTGCTCGGCCAGCTCCCACGGCTCCTCGATGTGGCCGAACATCACCGTCACCGTCGAGCGCAGGCCGGCGGCGTGCGACGCCTCGATGATCTCGACCCAGCGCGCGACCGGCAGCTTGTTCGGCGAGATCCGCTCGCGGACGCCGTCGTCCAGCACCTCGGCGGCGGTGCCCGGCGTCGAGTCGAGCCCGGCGGCGCGCAGCCGCTCGAAGACCTCGCGCGGCGCCAGCCCGGACGTCGCGCACATCGCGTCGACCTCCATCGCCGAGTAGGCGTGCAGGTGGATGTCGGGCGCAACCTGCTTGGCGAGCCGCAGCCAGCCCTCGTAGTCCTCCAGCCCCCAGTCGGGGTGGATGCCGGACTGCATGCAGATCTCGGTCGCGCCGAACTCGACCGCCTCCTCGACCCGGCGGACGAACTCGTCGCGGTCGTGCTCGTAGGCATCGGGCGAGCGCCGGCCCTGACCGAAGCCGCAGAAGGCGCAGCCGACGGTGCAGACGTTCGAGACGTTGATGTTGCGGTTGACGACGAACGTCACCGTCTCCCCCGCCAGCTCGGCGCGCAACTCGTCGGCGGCGACGCGGATCTCCTCGACCGCCTCCGGTCGCGTCTCGGCGAACAGCGCCGTCAGCTCGTCCTCGGACAGCCACGCGCCGTCGCGGCCCTTGGCGATCGCGCCCGGCACCAGGTCGCGCCGAATCGCCCGCTCCTCGCGACGGCCCGACCCATGCCGCGGGATGAAGCTCCAGTAGGCGGTCTTGATCGTGTCGAGCACGCCCTGCTCCATCCACTCCGCGTTCATGTACTGCGGGTAGACGCAGAGTCGCTCGGCGAGCGCGTAGCCGCGCGGCTCGAGCTCCTTGCGCATCCGCTGCGGCGTCGGGAACGGGTGCTCGGGCGAGATGTGGTCGCCGTTGGCCGACAGCCCGCCGAGGTCGGTCGCGCCCTCCGCGACGAGCGGCAGCCACCAGTCGGAGAGGTTCGGCGGGATCTGAATGCCGACGTCGGGCATCAGCTCACGCGCGGCGCGCACCAGCACGCGCATGTCGTCGAGCGTGATCTCGTTGGCCCACTTCGGCATCGCCGCCGCCTCGCCCGCCTCGCCGGCCTGCTGTGCGGCGTCGGCGATCTCGGCCGGCTCGGCGCCGTAGTAGCGCGGGTGCGGGACGAAGTTCTGCAGGATCACCTCCTGCAGCTGGCCATGCTCGGCGTGGACCTCCGCCAGCGCCTCCAGCGCCGCGATCCGCTCGTCCGGCGTCTCGCCGATCCCGACCAGGATGCCCGAGGTGAACGGGATCTTCAGCTCACCGGCGGCGCGGATCGTCTCGAGCCGCTTCGCCGGGTGCTTGGTGGGCGAGCCCTGGTGGACGACTAGGTCGGGGTTGACCGACTCCAGCATCAACCCCTGCGAGGCGGTCACCTCGCGCAGCCGCGCCAGGTCATCCTTCGACAGGACCCCCAAGTTGGTGTGCGGCAGCATCCCCCGCTCGAGCGCTCGCTCACAGGTCCAGACGACGTAGGAGACGAAGTCCTCGTGCCCATAGGCGCGCAGCCGCTCGCGCACCTCTGCGTTGACCTCGGGCTGCTCGCCGGTCAGCACCAGCAGCTCCTTCGCCCGCCGCTTGACCGCCTCGTCGAGCAGTCCCTCGACCTCCTCGGGCGAATACAGGTGCGCACGGTGCGTGGCGAACGCGCAGTACTTGCAGTAGCAGCGACACGTCCGCGACAGCGAGATCGTGTAGTTGCGCGAGTAGGTGACGCGCCGCATCCGGTGCAGCCTAATGGTGCGGCTACGCTCGTCCCATGGAGGAGCAGACCCGCTATGCGCGCAGCGGCGATCTCCACATCGCCTACCAGGTGGCCGGCGCGGGCCCGCCACACGTGCTCTACGTCCCGACCTGGATCGGCCAGGTCGAGGTCTTCCTCGAGGAGCCGTCGATCGCCGCGTTCGTCGAGCGGCTCTGCGGCTTCACCCGGATGATCTCGTTCGACCGCCGCGGCGCCGGCCTGTCCGACCCGTGGGCTGGGCTACCGACGCTCGAGGACCAGATGGACGACGTGCTGGCGGTGCTCGACGCGACCGGCACCGAGCGCGCGACGCTGATGGGCTCGCTCGAGGGCGGACCGCTGGCGATGCTGTTCGCCGCGACCCACCCGCAGCGCGTTGAGTCGCTGATCCTCTACGCGACCTACTCGCGCACCCGCTGGGCGCCTGATTATGCCTGGCCACCGCACGACGACGAGCGCGACGCCCGGATCGACGGCCTCGTCGCCCAGTGGGGCCAGGGCGCCGTGCCGGCGGCGCTCGCGCCGAGCCGCGCGGGCGATCCCGACTACCTGCGCTGGTGCGGGCGGATGGAGCGCTACTCGGCCAGCCCGGGCACGGCTGAGGCCGTCCTGCGCGCGCTCGGCGACACCGACGTCCGCCACGTCCTGCCGACGATTCGCGTGCCGACGCTGGTCATGCACCGCCGCGACGACCAGTTCCTGATGATCGAGCACTCGCGCTACCTCGCCGAGCACATCCCCGGCGCCCGCTTCGTCGAGCTCGACGGCTCCGACACCCTCTTCTCGGCCGGCGACCATCAGGCGCTGCTCGGCGAGATCGAGGAGTTCCTGACCGGCAGCCGCCACCTGCCGGAGCCGGACCGCGTGCTGGCAACAGTCCTGTTCACCGACATCGTCGGCTCGACCGAGCGCGCCGCCGAGCTCGGCGACTCCGCCTGGCGCGCGCTGCTGCAACGCCACGACGAGCTCGTGCGCGCCGAGGTTGTCCGTCACCGTGGCAAGGCGATCAAGTCGACCGGCGATGGCGTGCTCGCCACCTTCGACGGGCCGGCGCGGGCGATCGGCGCCGCCCGCTCGATCGAGCATGCGGTGCACGAGCTCGGCATCCAGATCCGCGCCGGCCTGCACACCGGCGAGTGTGAGATCGTCGGCGACGACGTCGCCGGACTCGCCGTCCACATCGGCGCGCGCGTGATGGACGAGGCCGGTCCCGGCGAGGTGCTCGTGTCGAGCACCGTCAAGGATCTCCTCGTCGGCTCCGGGATCGGCTTCCGCGAGCGCGGCTCACGCCAGCTGCGCGGCATTCCCGGGGAGTGGAGCCTCTGGGAGGTCGGCGACGCGCTGCCGGCTCCAGCCGCGCGAATCGCCTAGATTGCCGCGGCCATGCGCCGACCGATCCTCCTCGCCACATGCCTCGTCCTGCTCGCGCTGATCGCCGCCGGCTGCGGTGACGATGGCTCGGGCGGCGACACCGAGCAGCCGGTCAGGCTCGCGCTCGACTTCCAGCCGAACGCCGTCCACGCCGGCATCTACACCGCCGTCGCCGACGGCATCGACCACGACCACGGGATCGACCTCGACGTCCGCGTCCCCTCCTCGTCGACCGATTCGCTGAAGCTGCTCGCTGCCGGCCGCGCC
>CAMLNW010000013.1 GCA_946481495.1 uncultured Actinomycetes bacterium | reverse complement strand
TGCCGGACGGGACCGCCGACCCGGTGCTCTGGCTGCTCGACCAGAACGGCGTGACGCCAGGCAGGCAACGCTTCGCGCCGGAGCGCGCCGCCGAGCGGCTGGCGGGAGCGAGTGCGGAGGACTTCCCGCCGATCTCGTCCGCCGGCTGGGCGTGGCGGGCGGTCGCCCCGACGGTCGCGGCGCTGGCCGTCCTGGGCGGGCTGGCGTTCGGCGCGGTGGCCGGGGTTCAGGCGATCGACACCGGATCGACGACGGTGGCCGATAGCGGCGGTTCCGACGCGACGGCGGCGGTCCCGGCGTCGGAGACCTACGACGAGTACGACAGCTACGACGAGCCGGAGCCGACGCTGCTGCCGGACGTGTCCAGGCAGCAGATGGAGCAGGACATCGAGATGCTCCTGCTGGCCTTCCACCGCAACGTCCTCGCCGAGGACTACCTGGCCGCGTGGGACCTGCTCACCCCCCGCAAGCGCGCCCAGGTGAAGCGCGAGGACGGCTACGACGCCTGGAGCGAGGCACAGTCGTCGTTGCGCAACGACCTCGACCCGGAGGGTCTGCGGGCGCGAATCGTCGACGCCAGCCCCACCACCGGCGTGGCGCGTGTCGACGTCACCGGCATGACCTGGTCGAAGCCGGGCGCCTCGTGCACCGAGTGGTCGGGGCTGACCTGGGTCAAGTACCAGGACGGCGAGTGGCTCTATGACCCCGGCTACTCGACCACCCCCGAGCGACGGCGGCAGTGGGAGAACCGCTTCCCGGAGCTGCTCGGCGGAGCATGTTGAGCCCTGTCCAGCGCCGCCGGCTGGCGCTGGCCGGCGTCCTGGCGGCGGTGGCCGCGAGCATCTTCGCGATCGCCAACCGATCGTCGGACGGTGCACAGAGCGACGAGCCGGTGCTGCTCGGCCTGGCCGACGGCGAGGACGGACCGGCGAGCGCGCTGCCCGACCCGGAGGACCGGCGGCGGGCGACCCGCGCGCTCCGCGACGCCGTCGCTGCCGGCCCACGCCACGACGGGCGGCTGGAGATCGCCCTGATGGAGGAGGGCTGGCCGGCGCCGATCGTCCGCACCAGCGATGGCGGCCGCGCCCCGGCGCTGCGCGCCTGGAGCGTCAGCAAGGTGTTCACCGCGGTGGCGTTGCTGGGCCGGCTGGGCTGGGGCGACGAGCCGGGCGCGACGCTGTCGCCGGAGGTCGCCGAGGCGATCGAACGGGCGCTGACCCGCTCCGAGAACTGCCCGCAGCGCCACCTGACGCTGGAGCTGCAACGGCTCGCCGGCGGCACCCCCGAGTCGGCGGGCGCGGCGATCGAGACGGTTCTGCGCAGGGCGGGCGCAACACGGTTCACCGTCGCAACCCAGGCCCAGACGCCGGAGCCGCTGTGCGTCGGGTACCTGGAGCGCACGCGCGGCGTTCTCGACCCGCAGGCGACCGCGCTACTGGCCGGAACGTCGACCTGGACGGTCGGCGACGCCGCACGCTTCGCGCTCGCCCTCGGGACCGACGTGTACGGCGAGGCGGTCGCGCGCAGGCTGCTCGGCGTCATGCGACAGCCGAAGCTCCGCAGCGAGGAGATCCAGGAGCTCGACTTCACGGCGCCGCTCGACTGGGGGCTGGGCTCCGTGCTCGGCGCCGGCCGCGTCGCCTACAAGGCCGGCTGGGGCGGGGCGCTGCAGGGAACCTTCGTCGCCGAGCAGATCGGCGTCGTCTCGACCGAGGACGGCCGACGAGTCGCGCTCGCCGTGGCATTTCACCCAAACACCCAACCGCCGCGCGACGATCCGGGCGTGACGCAGGCGCCGGCTGCGTTAGCCGAGGCCGCGGCCGCCGTGAAGGCTTACATCGACTAGCGCGCGGCCGATCAGTCTGGCGGGCCGAGCGCCGGCTCGCCGCCGGTGCCCTGAACCTCGCCACCCATCGCCCAGTCGGACTGCTTGGAGTCCTTGAAACGGATCCAGACGTGGTCCGGCTGGGTCTTGCCGACGTCGACGAGCAGCTCGGTCAGCTTCTCGGCGATCTCGCGCTTCTGCTCGGCCGAACGGCCCTCGTACCACTCGATCGTGACGATCGGCATGGCTGCCTCGTCTAGGCCGCGAGGGCCGGCTCGAGCTCCTGCACCAGCCGGCTCTTCGGCAGCGCTCCGACGATCTGGTGGGCGACCGCGCCGTTCTTGAACAGCAGCAGCGTCGGGATCGACATCACGTTGAAGTTGGCCGCCGTCTGCGGGTTCTCGTCGACGTTGAGCTTCACGATCTTCAGGTCGTCACGCTCGCCGGCGAGCTCCTCGAGGTGGGGAGCGACGACGCGGCACGGACCGCACCACGGGGCCCAGAAGTCGACGAGGACCGGCTTGTCGGCCTCGACTACCTCGGCCTGGAAGTTGTTGTCGGTCACTGCGTCGAGACCAGCCATCTAGGCTCCTTCAGCGCGTCGGGATCAGTTCAATGCTTCAAAAAGTATAGCGACCGTCTAGCGCGCCCGAAAGCGCAGTAGCGGGACCTTCCAGAAAGCCTCCACCGCGATCTTCGCAGACATCTTGGACGTGCCGGCGGTGCGGTCGCGGAAGACGATCGGGACCTCTTCGACGCGGAAGCCGGCCTTGACAGCGCGGTAGGTGACCTCGATCTGGAACCCATAGCCGTTGGTGCCGACGCCGGACAGATCGATCGTCTCGAGCACATTGCGGCGGAAGCACTTGAAGCCGCCGGTCAGGTCGTTGATCGGGATGCCGAGCAGCAGCCGGGCGTAGAGCGATCCGCCGCGGCTGATCAGGCGGCGGAGGAGCCCCCAATCGGTGACGCCGCCGCCTGGCACGTAGCGCGAGCCGAGCACGAGGTCGGCGCGCCCGGTGGCCGCGACCAGCCGCGGAATGTCGACGGGGTCGTGCGAGAAGTCGGAGTCCATCTCCATCAGCAGGTCGGCGCCGCCGGCGAGGGCGTGTCGAAAGCCGGCGAGATACGCCGGGCCGATCCCGTCCTTGCTCGTGCGGTGCAGTACCTCTACCGCGGGGTTCCCCGACGCCAGCCGGTCGGCGATCTGCCCCGTCCCGTCCGGCGAGCCGTCGTCCACGACGAGCACGCGGTGCTCGAGGCCGGTCGCCGCCAGCTGCGGCAGCGCCGCGGCGACGATCCGCTCGATGTTCTCCGCCTCGTTGTAGGTCGGCAGGATCAGCCAGACGCCGGACATTCGGCGGACACCCTATGCGAGCCCCGCGATAGGTTGCCGGTCGAGTGGCGCGGGATCTCTTCTCAGTCGAGGGCAAGACGGCGGTCGTGACCGGAGGGTCGCGCGGGGTGGGGCTGATGATCGCCCGCGGGCTGGTCGAGGCCGGCGCGGAGGTGTTGATCTCGGCGCGCAAGCTGGAGCCGCTTGAGGCGGCCGCCGTGGAGCTCGCGCAGATCGGCAAGTGCGCTGCCCTCCAAGCCGACCTGGCGAGCCAGGAGGGCGCGGTCGCACTGGCGGCGGCCGTGCGCGAGCGGTTCGACCGGCTCGACATCCTCGTCAACAACGCCGGCGCGAGCTGGGGCGAGCCGATCGACAGCTACCCCGACAAGGCGTGGGACCGCGTGCTCGACACCAACGTGCGCGGCGTCTTCCAGCTGACCGTCGCGGCGCTCGATCTCCTGCGCGCGGCCGCTTCGGAGGAGGACCCTGCACGCGTGATCAACATCGGCTCGGTCGACGGGATCAATCCGCCGATGATGGAGTCCTACGCCTACAGCGCAAGCAAGGCGGCGGTCCACCAGTTGACCCGTCACCTAGCGAAGCGGCTCGCCTCCGAGCAGATCACCGTCAACGCGATCGCCCCCGGCCCGTTCGAGAGCAAGATGACCGCCTTCATGCTCGAGAACCCCGACGCGCGCGCGGTCGTCGAGCAGCAGATCCCTCTCGGCCGGATCGGCACCCCGCAGGACATCGCCGGCACGACGATCTTCCTCGCCTCGCGCGCGGGCGCCTACCTCACCGGGACGGTGATCCCGGTCGACGGTGGGTTCAGCGGCACCTAGCGGGTAGAACAGGGCGATGAAGAACGCCGACATCGCCGCGGCCTTCGACGAGCTCGGCACGCTGTACGAGCTCGACGGCGCCGTCGTCTACCGCGTACTCGCCTACCGCAACGCGGCGAAGGCGATCCGCGACTCGGGCGTGTCGGTCGCCGAGCTGGCGCGCCAGGGGCGGGCCGAGGAGCTGCCGGGGATCGGCAAGACGATCGCCGAGAAGATCGTCGCGCTGCTCGACGAGGGCGAGATCCCAGCGGCACGCAAGCTGAAGGCGAAGATCCCGGCGGGCCTGGTGACGGTGACGCGGATCCCGGGCCTCGGCCCAAAGCGGGCGCGGCAGCTGCACGACGAGCTCGGCGTCGACTCGATCGAGAGCCTGCGTGCCGCGGTCGAGGCCCAGCAGATCCGGACGGTGGCGGGCTTCGGGGCCAAGGCCGAGGAGAAGATCCTCGCGGCGCTGGTGGCTGGCGCCAACGGCTCGGCCAAGGAGCGCGTGCTGCTTTCGGTGGCGCGTGAGGTCGGTGGCGAGCTGGTCGAAGGGTTGCGCGCGAGCGGCACGGTTGAACAGGCGGAGCTGGCCGGCAGTGCGCGACGCTGGGCCGACACCTGCAAGGACCTCGACATCGTCGCCGCGGTGGCCGCGGACACCGCGGCCGGCGCGACGCACGCCCCGGCGGATGCCGTAGCCGCCGCCGTCGACGCCTTTGCCGCGCTGCCGGGCGTGGACGAGGTGACCAGTCGCGGCGACGCCGGCGCCAAGGCGATCACCCACCAGGGGTTGTCAGTCGACCTGCGCATCGTCGGGCGCGACAGCTTCGGCAGCCTGCTCCAGCACTTCACGGGGTCGGGCCGCCACAACGAGGCGCTGCGGACCGCCGCCGTCAAGCAAGGACTTCACGTCAGTGAGTACGGCATCCTCGACGATGCAACCGGCGAGACCGAGCGTTTCGCCGACGAGCGCGCCGTCTACAAGCGTCTCGGCATGAGCTACATCGAGCCGGAGTTGCGCGAGGACCGCGGCGAGCTGGCAGCCGCGCGCAAAGGGAAGCTGCCGAAGCTGATCGAGCTCGGCGACATCCGTGGCGACCTCCACTGCCACACCACCGCCTCAGACGGTGCTCGAGATGGCGTGCGCGGCGCAGACCCGCGGCTACGAGTACGTCGCGATCACCGACCACTCGGCCAGCCACGGCTTTGGCAACCACGTCACGCCCGACGAGCTGAAGCGCCAGATCGAGCGTGTCGCCAAGGCGAACGAGAAGCTCGACGGGTTCACCGTGCTCGCCGGCAGCGAGGTCAACATCCTCCCCGACGGCTCGCTCGACTACGACGACGACCTGCTCGCCGAGCTCGACTGGGTAATCGCCAGCGCCCACACCTCCTTCGGCATGTCCGAGGACGAGATGACCAAGCGGATCGTGACCGCGATCGAGAACCCGCGCGTCCGCGCGATCGGCCACCCCACCGGCCGCAAGCTCGGCCAGCGCGAGCCCTACGCCGTCGACATGGACCGCCTGATCGAGGCGGCCGCGCGCACCGGCACCTTCCTCGAGATCAACGCCAACCCGAACCGCCGCGACCTCTCTGACGTCCACGCCCGCGCTGCGGCCGACGCCGGCGTCAAGCTGCTGATCGACTCCGACGCCCACCGCGCCGAGAGCTTCGATCTGATCCGCTACGGCGTTGCCACTGCCCGCCGCGCCTGGCTGACGGCGGACGACGTGGCGAACACCCGCAGCTGGAGCGAGCTCACGGAGCGGTGACCTCGTGAGCTGGCTCGACCTTGCGTAGGCCGGGAGTTCGCAACAGCTTGGGCGCACCGAACGGAGGGCTGCGGTCGAAGTAGAAGCGCACGCCGTCGCGGCCCTCGATTGCCTCGATGGCTGAGGCCTGCTTGCGCCAGGTAAGCGCGACGGCGATTGCGTAGCCAGCGGCGATCGCTGGGATCTGGGGTAGCAGGAATGCGACACCGCCTGAGATCAGGGTGATCGCTGCGAGCGGCCAGAGGCGGTTGAAGACGATTGCACCGGGCTCCACCTCGGGGAGCTGGTTGGTGTTGCGCGCCTCCCCGAGTAGCCGCCCGATCTGCGCGGTCGGAACGTTGCGGCGGCCGAGCCAAAGACCGGCAATTGCCGCCAGCACCCACCAACCGACAGCGATGTAGATCGGGAGGCTGCTGTCCTCACCACTGGCGCCGGCGATCGCGACGATCGCCAGCGCGGTTCCGGCGCCGCCGAAGAGCATGACCGCCACTTTCAGGAAGTCCCGGAACAGCATCTACTCGGCGAGCGTCGTCAGCACGTCGACCATGCCACGGACTCCGTCGACGATCACGTCCGCCCGTTCGACGATCGCGGGCGGCCCCTCAGAGGAGCGGACGCCGACGCGGATCGTCGCGTCGAGCGTGCCAGCCGTCTCGAGGGTGTCGAGCGCGTCGTAGGCGTCGAGGTCGGTGACGTCGTCGCCGGCGAAGAGCGCGCCGCGAACCTGGGTCTCCTCGATCAGCGTGCGCACGGCCTGGCCCTTGTCGATCGGGACCGGCGGGCGGATCTCGAGCACCTTGCGGCCCCAGTGGGTCGCGAACCCCTCTGTCTCGGCCTCGTGGGCGACGTTGCTGAGCCAGCTCTCCGCCGCCTGCTCGTCGGGCACGTCGCGCCAGTGGAACGCCTTGATCGGCCCCTTGTCCTCGATCCGGATCCGCAGCAGGCGGAGATCGCGGACGCTCGCGCGCGCGTCGACGAAACGGCGGACGCGCGGCTCCCAACTCGCGAAGGCGGGCGCGAGTGTCGACTTCTTCTGCCCAGCGTGCAGCAGCTCGGCGCCGTGGGCCCCCGCGTAGGCGATGCTGCCGACGCCGACCAGTCGTCGCGCCTCCGCGGCTGGCCGGCCGGACACACAAGCAACGCAGCCGTAGCGGCGGCCGAGGCGGCTCAGCAGCAGCGAGATCTCCTCGCGCACGTGGGCCTCCTCGGGGCGGCGGACGATCGGCGCAAGCGTGCCGTCGATGTCGCAGAAGACGGCTGCCCGCTGGGGGTCGCGGGTCAGCGGGCGCAGACTCTCGCGCAGCGTCTCTGCCGTGGGCGCGGACACTCGACGTAGTATGCCTCGCGATGGCGTCCCGGCTGCCGAAGCTCGTCGTGATTGCCACGGTAGGCGGAGCCTTCAGCGGTCTCTTCGGCGTCGGCGGGGGAACGGTGATCGTGCCGCTGCTGATCCTCTGGTTCGGCTATGGCGAGCGCGAGGCGACCGGCACCTCGCTGCTGGCGATCGTCGTGATCGCTGCGCTGGCGGCCTTCGCACAAGGGACCTACGGCAACGTTCACGTCGGCGCGGGTGTCCTGATCGGCATCCCGGCGATGGCCGGCGTGATCGCAGGAACGGCCTTGCAACAGCGAATACCGGAGCGCGCGGTGGCCGGAATCTTCGCGGTGCTGTTGGTCGTGTCGGCGGCGGTGCTGGTGTTCTGATGGACGCGCTCGACGTCTCCGGACTGCTGGCGATCGGATTCTGCGCCGGGATGCTCGGCGGGCTCGTCGGCGTCGGCGGCGGCGTGCTGTTCGTGCCGGGCCTGGTGGTCTTCCTCGGCCTTACGCAACTCGAGGCGCAGTCGACTTCGCTGCTGGCGATCGTCTTCGTCGCGCTGGTCGGCGCCTGGCGCCAGGGCCGCTACGGCAACCTGCGCGTCCGCGACGGGCTGATCGTCGGGTTGCTTTCGCCGCTCGGCGTGCTGGCCGGAACGGTGCTGGCGAACGCTGTCACCGAGCGGGCGCTGGAGCTGTCGTTCGCCGCCGTCCAACTGTTCTTCGCCTGGAGTCTCGCGCGGCGAGCAATGCGCACCGCGAACGGATAGGTTGGGCGCGTGACCCTCCTTCAGATAGAGGCACACGATCGCGACGGCCTGGCCCATGTCGTCCTGACCGGTGAGCTGGACCTGTCGACGATCGCGAAGGTCGAGCAGGAGCTCGCGCGGGTCGAGGGCGCGCGACCGGAGACCGTCGCGCTCGACCTCTCGCGCCTGACCTTCCTCGACTCCAGCGGCTTGCGCGTGATCGTCAGCGCCGACAAGCGCGCCCGCCGCGAGAACCGTCGCTTCGTTGTCGTCCGCGGCCCGGAGACGGTTCAGCGCGTCTTCGCGATCACTCGCCTGGACGAGCAGCTGGAGCTGGTCGACCAGCTTGCTGACCTGAAGCAGGCTTAGCCGCGCCCAGCAGACCGCGGTCATCGGGGCGATCGGGCGTCCACCCCGGCCCGCCAAACGCATAGCCGAAGCGATCACGCCAGTTGCTGGCGCCGCGGATGTCGTGCCAGACCGCGATCCACTCGTGGAAGGCGACCTTCGGTGGACTGAATGTGCGGAGGTTCTTGGTCAGCCCGTACTTCACCGGCTCCCCCTCGCCCTGGAAGGTGCCGAACATGCGGTCCCAGATGATCAGGATGCCGCCGTAGTTGCGGTCGAGGTACATGTCGTTGGAGCCGTGGTGGACGCGGTGGTGCGAGGGCGTATTGAAGATGAACTCGAACCAGCGCGGCAGCTTGTCGATCCGCTCTGTGTGGATCCAGAACTGGTACATCAGGCTGATCGCCTGCATCGTGACGATCATCCAGGGCTTGAACCCGAGCAGTGCGATCGGCAGCCAGAACGGCAGGTAGGTCATCGGCGTCCAGGTCTGGCGCAGCGCAGTCGAGAGGTTGAAGTACTGCGAGCTGTGGTGGACGACGTGGCTCGCCCAGAAGACGCGCACCTCGTGGCTGATCCGGTGGAACCAGTAGTAGGCGAAGTCGTCGAGGAAGAAGATCGCGACCCAGGCCCACCACGCGTCGTCGGGGACGCGCAGCGGCGTCAGCTCGTAGAGGCCGACGTAGATCAGCAGCACGACGAGCTTCCAGCCCGTGTTGATGATCACGTTGCCGATCCCCATGCTGAGGCTGGTGCTCGTGTCCTTGAGGTCGTAGCCCTTCAGGTCCTCACGCTGGGCGACGCGAAACGAGATCGCCTCGACGACCAGCAGCAACACGAACGCGGGGGCCGCGTAGATGATCAGATCGACCACTGTCGGTAGAGGGTACCGGCGCGCGATACCGTGAGAGGAACCTTGAACGACGTCGTCTGGACCCATCGGCCCGCCCTGCGCCGCCCTGTCCTGGTTGCCGCGTTTGGCGGCTGGAACGACGCCGGCGACGCCGCGTCGGCAGCAGTCGAGTTCATCCGCGCCCGTTTCGAGCCGACCGAGGTGGCGCGAATCGAGCTCGAGGACTACCTCGACTTCACAGAGACACGCCCGACAGCGCGTCTGGTCGACAGTCATACACGCGAGATCGACTGGCCGGCGACGACGATCGCTGCCGCCGAGGTGCCCGGCGCCGACAACGACCTGGTCGTCGTACAGGGGCCGGAGCCAGCGCTGCGCTGGCGGCGCTACTGCGACACAGTGATCGCGATCGCCCAAGAGCTCGACGTGCGGCGCGTAGTGACGCTCGGCTCACTGCTCGCCGACGTCCCTCACTCGCGCCCGGTTCACGTAACAGGCATCGGCTCCGACACGGCGCTGCTCGACCGGCTCGGATTCGCACCAACGAGCTACGAGGGCCCGACGGGAATCACAGGGGTGCTCAACTACGAAGCCGGCCAGGCCAGACTGCCGAGCGTCAGCCTCTGGGCGTCGGTTCCCCACTACGTTGCCGCGGCGCCGAACCCAAAGGTCGCGCTCGCGCTCGTTCGCGCTTTCGAGGGCGCCGCGGGACTCGCCGTCGATGCAACCGACCTCGAGACGGCCGCGGAGGACTACGAGCGCCAGGTCAACGCCGCCGTCGCATCGGACCCCGAGGTCAAGGCCTTCGTGGAACGGCTCGAGTCGGCGATGGATGAGGTGTCGGAGGACGACGGCGAGCCGAACCTCCCCTCGGCCGACATGATCGCCAGCGACTTCCAGCGATTCCTGCGTCAGCGTCGCGGCTAGCGCTCAGCCGCCGGACAGATGATCCGGAAGTCGCAGAAGGAGCAGATCTCCTGGGTGGGGGTCGGCTGGAAGTCCTGGCGCGAGATGCCGGCGCCGATCTCCTCGATCGTAGTGCGGACGCGGTCGAGCTCCTCGTCGGAGTGGGCGACGGGAACCTTCTCGGCGGTCATCACGTAGTAGTAGGAGTGGGCCGTGGTCTCAACGCCCCAGGACTCGCGCGCGCCCATCTGGTAGATCGAGAGCTGGACGTCGCTCTGCAGCTCGGCAGCGGTCTTCGAACGGCCGGTCTTGTAGTCGATGACCTCGTAGCTGCCGTCGGGGCGGCGGTCGACGCGATCGACGCGGCCGCGGATCACGTGGGGGCCGAGCTGGAACGAGAAGCTGCGCTCGAACCAGACCGGCTCGCCGAGCTCGTCGCGGGTGTTCTCCCAGTAGCGCTCGAGCGCCTCGATGCCGCGCTCGCGGAACTGCAGCTCGTCGTCGGAGTCGCCGAAGCCACCGCGCCGCCAGGACGACTCGAACAGCTCGAACAGCTGCTCGCGACCGGCGTCGGGCGACTTGTGGAAGCGCTCGAGCACGGTGTGCAGGGCGATCCCGAAGCGCTGGTGGATCGTCGACTCCTGCGGGATCCGGAAGACGCGGCCGAACTTGTACTTCAGCGGGCACAGCCGGTAGGTCTCGATGTCGGAGGCCGACAGCATCAGCCCGTTCTCCGGCGCTCCGGCGCCCTTGCGCCTCGGGATGAACGGGTCGAGCGACGGGCCGACATGGTCGTCGCCGGCGACCGGACGGCGGTCGGGGTCGCGGCCGGTGTCGCGCAGCCAGTCGTCGAGCGCCGAGGACTCGAGCACCTCGCGCTGCTCCGGCGACGCCCCCGCGGCGAGCAGCTGGTTGACCTCGGAGATCGCGTCGTCGAGCGGCTGGCCGGCCTGCGAGCGCTCGATCAGCGCGGCGACCTTCAACAGCTCGAGGTAGCGGGCGACCGCCTGCGAGACGTCGAGCGTCGTGTCGAGCCGCATCTCGCCGAGCCGCCCGCCGACCCGCTGGATCGTGTCGAGCAGCTCGTCGCGCATGATCCGAAACGTCGAGTGGAGGCCCTCTGCGGGACCGAAGAGCTCCTCTTCGAAGCGCTCCTCAGGCGCGCCGGCGGCGGATCGCGCCTCGTCGTAGAAGGGCGAGGGACGGGCCGGAGATCCGTTCGGCGCATCCGACCAGGAGAGGATCAGGCTCTTGCGCGCGCGTGAGAGAGCGATGTGGAAGCGGCGGCGCATCACCTGCTCGTGGGTCATCGCGACCGACGCCAGCGACACCGGCTCGTCCAGCGCCGGCGCGCGCCCCGGCATCCGGGCGGCCGACAGGCCGAGCACGAAGACGTGGTCGAACTCGCGGCCCTTGGCGTCGTCGATGTCGATGATCGCGACGGCCGGCGCCCCCTCGGGACCGGTCGCCTCGGCCTCGGGCAGGCCGGAGTCGGCGACGGCCTTCAGGTAACGCGTGAAGTCGCGCGGCGTGGCGTGCGGCTCACGACGCATGTAGGCGGTCGCGAGCTCAGGCAGCCGGGCGATGTTGCGCAGCCGCTCGACGGTGTCGGCCTGCGTCGCGAAGACCTGCTGACGACGGATCCCGACGCGCTCGATCAACCGCAGCACGAAGGCGTCGGGACGGCGGCTCTCGAAGGCGCGCCCCGCGGCGCGGTAGAGGTCGAGGAACGCCTGCGCGCGATCGCGCCCCTCCGGCGAGAGCTGCGGTCCCTCGAGCGCCGCCGCCACAGCCGACGGCATGTCGAGCTTGCGCCGGCGCGCGAGCTGCGTCAGCCGCGCGATGTCGACCGAGTGCAGGCCGATCGGCGGGCGGGTCAGCGCCCGCACCGCGGCGCCCGAGTCGGCCGGGTCGGCGAGCACGCGCAGCCAAGCGAGCACGTCGCGGACCTCGGCACGCTGGAAGTAGGCGCCCGGCCCGCGAACGCGAAACGGGATCGCGCGCTGCTCGAGCGCGCCCCCGACCACGGTCCCGTCGTCGGCCGCCGAGCGCACCAGCACGGCGATCGCCGCCGGGTTGGCCCCGTTCGCGACCAACCGCTCGACGTGCAGCGCGACCGCCTGCGCCTGCGCGCGCTCCGACGCACAGCGCCAGAAGCTCGGCTGAATCGGCGCCGGGCAGCGCTGGCTCGGCCCGAGCTCGATCGACGTCGCGTCGGCGTACTCGCGCCCGAACTCCTCCAAGTTGCGACCTCCGACCGCCCCGAAGCGGCGCTGGGTCTGGGCGTCGTCGCCGGCGACGGTCAGCTGGCCGTGCTCCTCGCAGAGCAGCCGCAGCACCATCCCCTGGGCGAAAGTCGCCTCCTGGTACTCGTCGACGAGCACGTGCGTGAAGCGGCGCGCCACCCGCTCACGGACATGCGGCCGCTCGTGCAGCAGCCGGAACGCGGTCAGGACGAGATCGCCGCTGTCGAGCGCGCCGCGTTCGGCGAGCAGGCGGTCGTGATCGGCGTAGAGCTGCGCGAACTCGGCCTCGCGGGCCGCCAGGACGCGCGCCGCGTCGTTGAGCTCGTCGCTCGCGGGCGTCTGCCGGAGCAGATCGCCGGGCGTGACCATCTCCTCCTTCAGCCGGTCGATCCGCTCGACGAAGCTCGCCAGCAGTGGCGCCGGGTTGCCGCGGATCTCGTGCTGGCGCAACGTCAGGTCGCCGAGCCGGTCGAGCAGCAGCGCCACCCGGTCCGCCCGGGTCATCGGCACGAACAGCGGGTCGAGGCCCGCCTCGAGCGCTTCGTCGGCGAGCACCCCGCGACACAGCTCGTCGAACGTCTGCACGTGCAGCTCCTCGTACGGCGGCTCGATCAGCTCGCCGAGCCGCTCGCACATCTCCTCTCTCGCGCGCGCGGAGTGGACGAGCATCAGGATGCGCTCCGGCGTCGTCGGCCCCTCGGCCAGCCAGGCGTAACGGTGCGCCAGCACCGTCGTCTTGCCCGACCCCGCGCCGCCGAGCACCATCAGAGCGCCCCCGTCGTGGCTCGCGGCATCCCGCTGCGCCTCGGTCAGACTGTCTAGAGGGACACCGGCGCGCATCCCGAGCAAGGATACGGCTCCGTATCGGGCCGCCCCAGTCGCATTCGCGACTCCCGCTGCTTGCGGCGAAAGTTCGGCCAGCCGTCCCGTTACCGAACTCTAGAGACCTAGAGTTCGGTAAGAATCAAGCCAAAAGGCGGGCAGTGGAGCTAAACGCGGTCATAATTAGCTCCATTATGCGATCATTAGCTCCATGAGGAGCTTCGTCGATCTCGATACGACCTTCGCGGGCCAGCCCCGCGAGCTGGGTGCACTGCTCGCGCGGATAGACACTGGACGGGGGCGAGAAAGACTCTTCCTAGATCAGCAACCGGAGCTGCTGAAGCATCTGTCCCACGATGCGCGAATCGCTTCGATCACCGCCTCGAACGCGATCGAGGGCGTGGTGGTAGACCGCGATAGAGCCGAGCGTATCGCTGACGCGGCCCCGCGCTTTCGCAACCGCAACGAGAAGGAATTCGCCGGCTATCGGGACGCCGTCGACATGATGATGGCGGAGGCGATCGGGGAGACGCTTTCCGTTCCCCTCATCTTGCACCTGCACCGCATGCTCTTTCGCTATTCGAACGGTCGGGGCGGCTACCTGAAGACCGACCCCAACCTGATCCTCTCCTACGAGAGCGGCCAGCGGGAAATCGTCTTCGAGCCCGCGTCACCAGAGGAGACGGAGTTCCTGTTGACCGAGCTGATCGATCGCTACAATCGCGCCAAGGGCGCGGGCGAGACCCATCCGCTGGTGCTCATCGGAGCACTGATCCTGGACCTGCTGGCGATCCATCCGGTAGCCGACGGCAGCGGACGCCTGGCTCGGCTGACGACGACCCACGAGATGCTCTCCTGTGGTTACGGCGTGGCTCGTTACGTGAGCATCGAGCAACGCATCTACGAGTCCAAGAACACCTACTACTCCTCGCTGTACGAGTCCCAGCGAGGCTGGCACGAGAGCCGTCATGACATCTGGCCGTGGATCGGCTACCTAGTCCGCGTCGTCGGCGACGCGTATGACGACTTCGAGCGTCAGATTGCTTCCGTCGACGCTCCGCGCGGAAGCAAGCAGGAGCGGGTGCGTGAGTTCGTCCTGAGCCGAGGTCCCGACTCCTTTCGCCGCCGCGAGCTCGAACGCGCCCTTCCAGGCATAAGCACCGCCACGATCAGGCTGGTCCTCGCCCAGATGCGTGCCGAAGGACTGATCGAAGCGGAAGGATCCGGCGCGGGAGCCATCTGGCGACGCGCCTAGCGTCGGACGCCGAAGGTGGTCGTGTATGTGGCCGCGGGGAGCTCGGTCCGCTGCGGGCCGCTCGCGATCACGCCAATGCCGATCTCGCGGAAGCGCGAGTCGAGCATGTTGCGACGGTGGCCCGGGCTGTTCATCCAGGCCTTGACGATCTGGCGTGGGGTGCCGAGGTTGCCGGAGCCCCACGCGAGGTTCTCGCCGACGGCCCAGCTGATGCGGCCGCTGAGGTAGTGCGCGCCGTAGAGGCGGTCGACGACGTCGCGGCCGCGCTGCGACACGTGCCCGAAGTAGCTGCGCCGGACCATGTCGTGGGTGTGCCACTTCGCTGCCTTGCTGAGACGGTTGTTGATGCGTAGCCGGCGCAGGCCTCGGACGGTGCGGCGGTTGTTGATCAGGCAGACGGCGGCGCGGGCGAGACGGATCGTCGGAGTGGTGCGCGGAGCCGAGGAGGCCGCGGCGACGGCGACGTGGCAGTTGGGGAGATGGCCGCTGATCTTGGCCCGCGCGGCGTCGGCGCCGGGCGGGGCGAGCGCCAGCAGCAGCGCGCAGAGCATGATCGCCACGAGCACCGGGCGCAGCAGCGGGAGCAGGCGATTGGCGGGGGCCATCCCCAGTCCACTCGCCCGCTGGCCACGATTCCTTTAGCCCCGGGCGCAAGCGACCGTCCACAATGGACGGGTGACCGATCGTCTGCGCGATTACCGCGACAAACGTGACTTCGCCGCAACGCCCGAGCCCGCGGGAAGTGACAGCGCGCCAGCCGAGCTGCCGCGCTTCGTCGTTCAGCAGCACCACGCCACCAACCTGCACTGGGACCTGCGGCTCGAGCACGCGGGCACGCTGGCGTCGTGGGCGGTACCGCGCGGCATTCCCTTTCATCCGAAGGAGGACCGGCTCGCGGTGCGGACCGAGGACCATCCGCTGAAGTACCTCGAGTTCGAGGGCGAGATCCCGGTCGGCAACTACGGCGCCGGCACGATGACCGTCTGGGACAGCGGGACCTACGAGCTCGAGAAGTGGCGCGACGACGAGGTGATCGTCGTCTTCCACGGCGAGCGAGTCGACGGCCGCTACGTCCTCTTCCAGACCAAGGGCAAGAACTGGATGATCCACCGGATGGATCCGCCAGCGCCCGGCGTCGAGCCGATGCCGGAGCGGATCGAGCCGATGACGGCGAAGCTCGGCCCGCTGCCGGCCGACGACTCCGCCTTCGCCTACGAGGTCAAATGGGACGGCATCCGCGCCGTTGCGCGAGTCGACCGCGGCCATCTCGACCTGACCGGCCGCAACGGCACCGACTACAAGCCGCGCTACCCGGAGCTGCGCCCGCTCGGCGCCGCGCTCGGCTCGACGCGAGCGATCCTCGACGGTGAGATCGTCGCCTTCGACGACCAGGGCAAGCCGAGCTTCGAGCGGCTCCAGTCGCGAATGCACCTGACCGGTGAGACAGCGATCAAGCGGCGCGCCAAGGAGCTGCCCGTCACCTACGTCGCCTTCGACCTGCTCTGGCTCGACGGCCACCTCACGACCGGCCTCCCCTACCGCGACCGCCGCCGGCTGCTCGCTGACCTCGAGCTAGAGGGGCCGTGCTGGCGCGCCCCCGCCCACCACGAGGGAGACGGCGCGGCGCTGTTGGAGGCGACCCGCGAGCAGGGACTCGAGGGCATCGTCGCCAAGCGGCTCGAGTCGCCCTACGAGCCCGGTCGCCGCTCCGGCGCGTGGATCAAGGTCAAGAACGTATTGCGTCAGGAGGTCGTGATCGGCGGCTGGTCGCCGGGCGAGGGCAAGCGGTCGGGCAGCCTCGGTGCAATCTGCGCCGGCGTCCACGACGAGGACGGCCAGCTGCGCTACGCCGGCAAGGTCGGGACCGGATTCGATGAGGCGATGCTCGACCTGCTCACCAGCAAGCTCGAGCCACTCCGCTGCGACAGCAGTCCTTTCACCGGCCGCCAGCCGCCGCGCAACACGAACTTCGTCGAACCCGAGCTCGTCGCGGAGGTCGAGTTCCGCGAGTGGACCCGCACCGGCACCCTGCGCGCCGGCGTCTTCCTCGGACTGCGCGACGACGTCGACGCAGCGGCCGTCATCCGCGAGAGCTGAGCCCGCGGACAGAACGCAATTTCCCTGCCACGCATGGATTCACCCTTGCCGATGGGGGTACGGTTCGAGGCATGCCCAGAGCTATCTGGAGCGGGGCGATCAGCTTCGGCCTCGTGAACATCCCGGTGAAGCTGTACTCGGCGGTCTCGAAGAAGACCGTCCGCTTCAACCAGCTCGACGGCAAGGACAACACGCGGATCCAGCAGAAGCGGGTCAACCCGAAGACCGGTGACGAGGTTCCCTACGAGCGGATCGTCAAGGGCTATGAGATCTCGCCCGACCGCTACGTGGTGATCAAGCCCGAGGAGCTCGAGTCGGTCGAGCCGCGCAAGACGCACATGATCGAGATCGAGGACTTCGTCGAGATCGACCAGATCGACCCGATCTTCTACGACCACCCCTACTACCTCGCGCCGGGCAAGGGCGCGACGAAGGCCTACGCGCTGCTGCTCAAGGCGATGGAGGAGTCGGGCAAGGTCGGCATCGCGCGGGTGGTCATCCGCTCGAAGGAGCAGCTGGTTGCGCTGCGCGCCCAGGACGGCGTGCTGCACATGGAGACGATGCTGTTCGGCGACGAGGTCGTGCCGCCCAGCTCGCTCGAGGAGATCCCCGACGCCTCGGAGCTCGAGGCGAGCGCGCGCGAGGTCAAGATGGCCGGCGAGCTGATCGAATCGCTGTCGGCCGAGTTCGACCCGTCGAAGTACCGCGACTCCTACCGCGAGCAGGTGCTCGACCTGATCGAGCGCAAGGCGGAGGGCGAGGAGATCGCCATCCAGCCCGACGAGGAGGAGCGGCCCGAGGTCCCCGACCTGATGGCCGCGCTCGAGGCGAGCATCGCCGGTGCAAAGCGCCAGGGCGGGACCGCCGCGAAGAAGAAGCCGGCGGCGCGCAGGAAGCCAGCGGCCAAGGCTGCCGCCAAGAAGCGCGCGCCAGCCAAGAAGAAGCCCGCGGCCAAGAAGTAGGTGGCGCCCGAGGTCGACGTCGACGGCCGGCGGCTGAAGCTGTCGAACCTCGACAAGGTCCTCTATCCCGAGCCCGGCTTCGCCAAGGGCCAGGTGATCGACTACTACACGCGCATCGCCCCCGCAGTGCTGCCGCATCTCCAGGGCCGGGCGCTGACGCTGAAGCGCTACCCCAACGGCGTCGACGGCAAGTACTTCTACGAGAAGCAGAAACCGTCGCACGCGCCCGAGTGGGTCCGCTCGGCGACGATCGAGACCGGCGACCGCGACATCGACTTCGTCCTCTGCGACGACCTCCCTACGCTCGTCTGGCTCGCCAACCTCGCGGACTTGGAGCTGCATCCGTCGCTTGCGCTGGCGGAGAACCCGGACCGCCCGACGGTGCTCGCCTTCGACCTCGACCCCGGCGAGCCGGCCGCCCTCCCAGAGTGCCGCGAGGTCGCGCTACTGCTGCGCGACCTGCTCGCCGACCTCGGCCTCGAATGCCTCGCGAAGACCTCCGGCTCGAAGGGCATGCAGGTCTACGTCCCGCTCAACACGCCCATCACCTACGACGACACCAAGCCCTTCGCCCAGGCAATCGCCCAACTGCTCGAGAAGCAGCACCCGAAGCTCGTCACGTCGTCGATGAAGAAGAGCCTGCGCCCCGGCAAGGTCTTCATCGACTGGAGCCAGAACTCGCGCCACAAGACGACGGTCGCGGTCTACTCGTTGCGCGCTCGCGCGCAACCAACCGTCTCCACCCCGGTCACCTGGGACGAGATCGCAGACGACAGCCAGGAGCTGGTCTTCGAGACCGACGCCTTGCTCGAGCGCGTCGACGAGCACGGCGACCTCTTCGCGCCGGCGATCGACCTGGAGCAGGAGCTGCCGTCTAGCTAAGGTCAACTGAATGGTCGACTGGTCGATTGCTAGGAGGGTGGCGGGCCTGGTCGCGCGGGCGGAGGACCGCGTGGTCGACCCGGGGCTCGACCTGGTCGCGCTCGGCACCGAGTTCGAGTCGCGGGTCAGCGACTACACCCGCCTCGTCCCCGTCAGCCCGATCCCAACTCCCGAGCTGGTCAGCCGCCACGGCTGGTCGGACGCGAACTTCGAGGCGATGGCCGAGCTGATGCAGCCGGTCGAAGCGCGGATGAACGAACGGTTCGAGAAGGCGGGCCGGCTCGCCGGACCGCTCCGCGCGGGCGCCGGCGCGGCGCTGGCGGTCGAGCTCGGGCTGGTGGTCGGCTACATGTCGCAGCGCGTGCTCGGCCAGTACGAGCTGTCGCTGATCGCCGGCACGGCCAACCCTCGGCTGTTGTTCGTGGGAACGAACCTGGTCGGCGCCGCGGCGACGCTGAACGTCGACCGCGATGCGTTCGTCCGCTGGGTGACCGTTCACGAGCTGACCCACGCGATGCAGTTCGGCGGTGTGCCGTGGCTGCGCGACTACATGGGCGGCCTGCTGAAGGAGTACCTCGCGACCGTCGACGCCAAGCCCGAGCCGAGCAAGTCCAACGGTGGCCTGATTGGCCGCTTGCGCGGCATCGACCTCCCGGACCCCTCCGAGCTCGCCGAGCGCTTCCGCGACGGCGGTGTCGCCGCACTCGTTCAGACCGACGAGCAGCGTGACGTGATGGAGCGGATGCAGGCCGCGATGGCCGTCGTCGAGGGCCACGCCGAGCACGTGATGGACGCGCTCGCTCCGGAGCTGGTTCCCCAGCACGAGGGTTTGCGCGCAGCGATGGACGCTCGGCGCCAGAGTCGCTCGGCGCCAGAGCGAGTGCTGCTGCGTCTGCTGGGCATGGAGATGAAGCTGCGCCAGTACAAGGTCGGCAAGGAGTTCTGCGACGCGGTGGTCGCCACCGCCGGAATCGATGGACTGAACCGAGTATGGGTTGGACCCGAGGCTCTGCCGACACTCGCGGAGCTGGAGCATCCAGCCGATTGGCTGGCTCGCCAACCAGTAGATCCAGGCCGTCTCGCGACCGGTTGAAACGGCCTCGGCATCCCCTTCCAAAGTGCCGAATTTGGAGACGCCGTCTTACCCTCGATCCCGCTCCTGAAGCGAACCGGTCAGACCAATAGAGTCCTCGCGCTATGACCACCACGCCCTGGGGCGATGCGACCCAACTGCGTGCGCGGCGCTTGCGACCCGGCCCGGGCGCGGACCCTGTCGCGGTGACGCGCAATCAGCGCGAACGGATGTACGCGGCGATGGTCGCGGCCGTTTCCGAGAACAGCTACGAGGCGACGCGCGTCGCTGATGTCGTCAAGCTGTCCGGCGTCTCACGCAGCGCCTTCTACAAGCATTTCGACGACAAGCTCGACTGCTTCCTCGCCACGCTGGACGAGCTTGCCGTGCTTGCCTATCGGCGGCTGGCGGACGCATACGACGAAGACCAGCCCTGGGAGGAGCGCCTGCGCAACGTCGCGGATGCGTTGCTCGATCTACTGCTCGAGCAAGCGGCGGCGGCCCGCTTCTGCCTGGTCGAAGTCTATGCCGCGGGCCCCGAGGCCGTGCAGCGGCTCGACAGCGCGATCTTCGCCGCCGAAGGCGCGGCCGCCGATGCGTTCGAGGAGTCCCCCGAGCGCGGGGGAATGCCACGCGACGTGGTTCGCGCGATCGTCGGCGGAATCCTCAAGACCGTCCACACGCGCCTGCGGCGTGGCCAAGAGGCCGAGTTGATCCACGAGCTGCCGCAGCTGATCGACTGGGCGCTGAGCTACCGCACTCCACCGGAGACGTTGCGCCGCCCTCGACGCCAGCCGGACCGCGGCGCGGCGCCGACGCCAGACGCATCCGCCCCCTATGAGCGGCTCGTCACAGCGATCACCGCGACGATCGCCGAGCGCGGGTATGCAGACACCACGATGGTCGAGATCGCCGAGGATGGGTGGCATGAGACGCCCGCCGGCCTCAA
>CAMLNW010000012.1 GCA_946481495.1 uncultured Actinomycetes bacterium | reverse complement strand
GCCGATCTTGAAGGTGAGGGTTCCCTCGACGACGAGGTAGAGCTCCTCCTGGGTCTTGTGGCGGTGGCCGTAGCTGCCGCGACCGCCGGTGTCGGGTGGCATGCGGCGGTAGGTGAGGGCGGACTGCTCGGCGTCGAGGGCTCCGGTGAGGAAGCGCATCTCGCCGGGGTAGTCGCCGAGGATGTCCGGTGCGTCGGTGAGGTCGATGCGTGTGTAGTCGCCCATGAGAGGCGACTATGAACTACCTGTCCCAGGCCTTCAAGGCGGGGAGGGGGTCGAAGGGGTGACCGCCCTCGTAGTAACCGGGCGCCGACCAGAGCTCGAAGTGGAGGTGGCAGCCGCGCGCGTTGCCGGTGTCGCCGACGGCGCCGATCCGCTGGCCGGTCGCGACCTTGTCGCCGCGGGTGAACGGGCTCGGCCCGGCCATGTGCATGTAGACGTAGTCGGTGCCGCTGTCGTCGGCGTCGGAATGTGGTTCTTGCGGTACTTACCGAGGTAGCTGCCGTCGGCGTCGATGACTAGGTAGTTGCCGGCGGCGGAGTGGTACTTGTTGGCCTGCACGCGCCCGCCGCGTGCGGCGACCATCGGCGTTCCGCAGCGCGCGAAGACGTCGTGGCCCTGGTGGCTGTGGCCGGCGCGGCCGCTGCCGAAGTCGGCGCCGCTGCCGCCGAAGTCGTGCTTGCCGACGATCGGGAAGACGTGGTTGGACTTGATCAGGACGTCGGTGGGCAGTGGCGGCAGGATCGCGATCGGCGGGCTCGGCGGTGAGGCGACCGAGGCGGTCGTGACGAGCGAGATCGGCCCGCTGACGGCGCTTTTCGGGACGGTCGCACGGAGGCGACGTCCGTCGAGCGGCTTGACCTTGACGCGGACGTCGTCGGAACGGCCGGCCGCGCCCTGGAAGATCGCCGTGGAGACCTGGTCGAGCGAGCTGCCGGAGATCCGGGCGGTGCTGCCGCCCTGCAGCCGCTTGCGCGTCGCGCAGCGCTTGACGCAGGCGACCTTGGCGATCTTCGGCGTTTCGACGAACATCACCCCGCCTGCCGAGGAGGACGAGCCGGATGCGGCGGCGGTCGCGGGGACCACGGCGCAGGCGGCCGCTACGGCGATCAAGACGGACGTTGCTCGACCCGAAGGCACTGGCTCGTACTGCCTCTCTTTCTGTGCGGCCTACGGGGTTAGCTGACGGGCTCGCGCCGAAAGAGCGGCGCTACGGTGGCGACTGGCGCCTTCGATTCGCCCCTCGAACGCCCGAAGGCGCCCGATTGGTTCCCCCGTTCCCCCGCGGCGCACCGCGACGGACTCGGCAGGCTGTGAAAACTGGCGGCAGCATAGCCGAGGCTGCGGCGGCAACCGTGACGAGGCTGAGCTTGCGCACTTGTGCCACACTGTGCCGCCGCAAATGAAGACTTACGTAGCCACCCCAGAGAACCGCGAGCGCGAATGGCTCGTCGTCGACGCGACCGGACAGACGCTCGGCCGCTTGGCGACGCAGATCGCGACCGCTCTGCGTGGCAAGCACAAGCCGGAGTACACGCCGCACTGTGACGTCGGCGATTTCGTCGTCGTCGTGAACGCCGAGAAGATCGCGGTCACCGGCAAGAAGCGCGACGAGAAGCTCTACCACCGCTACTCGGGCTACCCGGGCGGTCTGCGCAGCCGGACGTTCACGGAGATGATCGACCGTCGTCCCGAGGAGCCGCTGCGGCTCGCCGTCAAGGGGATGCTGCCGCGCAACCGCATCGCCCGCGCCCAGTTGCGCAAGCTGAAGATCTACGCCGGCCCGGACCATCCGCACGCCGCGCAGCAGCCCAAGCCCATGGAGATCGAGAACTAGATGGCCGACGAGCCCCAGGACACCCCGCAGGACGAGCCGGCTCCCGAGGAGCCGACGGCCGAGCAGCCCGCCGCGGAGGAGCCTGAGGCGACCCCGGAGCAGCCGGAGGCCACGGCCGAGCAGGCCGACGAGCCGGAGGCTCCTGCCGAGGAGGCGCCTGCTGAGGATGCTCCCGCCGAGGAGGCGCCTGTCGCCGACGGTGACGAGGCCGCTGAGCCCGAGGCCAGCGAGGAGACGCCGGCCGAGAAGCCGAAGCCAAAGCGCAAGAAGGACGCGAAGGCCGACGAGCCCGAGGTCATCCCGGGTGCCCACCTCGAGCCCGACCTGGTGCTCGAGGAGGAGAAGCGTGGCGACGACTCCGGCTACGCCGGCGCCGAGGTCGAGATCGCCGACGAGGTCGTGGCCGAGGGCGAGGCTGCAGCCGACGACTCCGATGAGGAGGAGGCGCCGAAGCCGCTCGAGGCCGTGCTGAACCTCGCCGCAGACGCGCGCTACCGCGCGACCGGCAAGCGTAAGAGCGCTGTCGCCCGTGTGACGCTGAAGCCCGGCACCGGCGAGTACACGATCAACGGCAAGTCGCTGAACGAGTACTTCCCGCGCCCGTCGCTGCAGACGAAGGCGCGTCTGCCGCTGGAGACGGTTGGCCAGCAGGAGCGGATGGACGTCGTCGCGAAGATCCACGGCGGCGGTGTGTCGGCTCAGGCCGGCGCGCTGCGCCACGGCATCACCCGCGCGCTCGTCGAGGCCGATCCGAATCTGCGCGGTGAGCTGAAGCGGCGCGGTTTCCTGACGCGCGATCCGCGCGTCAAGGAGCGCAAGAAGGCCGGCTTCAAGAAGGCCCGCAAGCGCCCGCAGTTCTCGAAGCGCTAGCAACACGCATGGCGCGGTTGTTCGGCACGGACGGCGTCCGCGGTGCCGCGGGCGAGTTCCTGACCGCCGAGCTGGCGTTGGCGCTCGGGCGCGCCGCCACGGAGACCGCATGGGACGCTGCCCAGACGGCGCCGCAGGTGCTGATCGTGCGCGACACGCGCGAGTCGGGCGAGATGCTCGAGTCGGCGCTCGCGGCGGGCGTCGCCGCCGTCGGTGGGCAGGCGCTGCTCGGCGGTGTGCTGCCGACCCCGGGCGCGGCGCTGCTGACGCGCCGTCACGGCTTTGATCTCGCCGCGGTCGTTTCGGCTTCGCACAACCCCTACGCCGACAACGGCATCAAGTTCTTCGGGCCCGACGGGATGAAGGTCTCCGACGAGCGCGAGGAGCGGATCGAGGCGCTCGTCGCGGGCGAGCAGCAGCCGGCGACCCGGCCGATCGGCCGGATCCGCACGTTGCACGGCGCCGGCGGCGACTATCTGCGCGAGCTCGAGCTGCACTTCGGCGAGCTCGACCTCAGCGGCCGGCGCGTCCTGCTCGACTGCGCCAACGGCGCGACCCACCGGGTCGCCCCCGAGATCTTCCGCCGCCTTGGCGCCGACGTCGAGGCGATCGCCGTCGAGCCCGACGGTCGCAACATCAACGACGGTGTCGGGTCGACCCACGTCGAGGCGTTGGCCGAGCGGGTGGCGTCAGGCAACTTCGACATCGGCTTCGCCTTCGACGGCGACGGGGACCGTGTCCTGGCCGTCGATCGCAACGGCGCGGTCGTCGACGGTGACGAGCTGGTCGCGCTGGCGGCGCTCCACCTGCGCGCCGCGGACCGTCTGCCCGGCGGGGGCGTCGCCGTCACGGTGATGACCAACTACGGCTTCCACAGTGCGATGAAGGACGCTGGGGTCGAGGTGGCGGTAACGCCGGTTGGCGATCGCCACGTCTTGGCCGAGCTGCTGCGCCGCGGCTGGAGCCTCGGCGGCGAGCAGTCGGGCCACATCATCGAGACCGGCTTCGTGCCGTCGGGGGATGGGATCGCCGCGGCGCTGCTGACGCTCGAGGCGCTGGGCGACGGTGATCTCGCCGAGCGCGACGGAATGCGCAAGCTGCCGCAGCGGCTGGTCAACGTGCGCGTGCGCGACCGCGGCGCGCTGGAGCGCGCGACCGCCGTTTGGGAGGCCGTCGAAGCCGAGTCCGGCGCGCTCGAGGGCCGTGGGCGGGTGTTGGTGCGCCCGTCGGGCACCGAGCCGCTGGTGCGGGTGATGGTCGAGGCGCCGGACGAGGACGAGTGCGAAGCCGTGACGGCTCGCCTAGTTGCCGTCGTCGAGCGCGTCCTCGCCTGATCGCCGCCCGCGGTCTCATGTTCTGAAGCGCAAACCAGCTTGCGCGTCGCAAGGGTCCGCGACAGCCGCCGATAGCCTGTCTGGTCCTCCATGTGCGGAATCGTCGGATATACAGGCGGGCGTCCCTGCCGCGAGATCCTGCTCGCCGGTCTCGAGAAGCTCGAGTACCGCGGCTACGACTCGGCCGGCATCTCGCTGCTAACCGACGGCGAGGTCCAGACGGTGCGCGCGGTCGGCAACCTGTCGCGGCTGCGCGACGCCGTCGGCGACAACGGCTTCGGCAACGGCGCCGTCGCGGGGATCGGCCACACGCGCTGGGCTACACATGGCCGCGTCACCGAGGCCAACGCCCATCCGCACGACGACAGCTCGGGCCGCGTCCACGTCGTCCTCAACGGCATCGTCGAGAACTGGACCGAGCTGCGCCAGGGCCTCGAGGCCGACGGCGCGACCTTCAGCTCCGAGACTGACGCCGAGGCTGTCGCCCATCTGATCGCCGCCCACTACGACGGCGATCTGGTCGCTGCCGTGCGCGCCGCCTACGGCGAGCTGCGCGGCCACTACGCCTTCGTCGCCGTCCACGCCGACGAGCCGAGCACGCTGGTCGCGGCACGCAAGGAGTGCCCGCTGGTGATCGGCGTCGGCGAGGGGGAGAGCTTCGTCGCCTCGGCGATTCCGGCTTTCCTGCGCGACACCCGTCGCGTACAGCTCGTCGAGAACGACGAGATCGTCGTGATCACGCCCGAGGGGGCGAGCTTCACGACCGCCACCGGCGAGCCGGTCGAGCGTCCCGCCGAGGAGGTCGACTGGGACGAGGAGGCAGCCGAGAAGGGCGGCTACGACACCTTCATGCTGAAGGAGATCCACGAGCAGCCGGACGCGGTCGCCGAGACGGTCGCCGACCGGCTGATCGGCGATGGCGTCGAGCTCGGCGACATCGGCATCTCCGACGATGAGCTGCGTAGCCTGCGGCGGATCGTGATCGTCGCCTGCGGCACCTCGTACCACGCCGGCCTCTCCGGCCGGTACGCGGTCGAGACCTGGTCGCGCGTCCCCGTCGAGATGGACGTCGCGTCGGAGTTCCGCTACCGCGACCCGGTCGTCGACGAGCGCGACCTAGTGATCGGCATCACCCAGTCGGGCGAGACCGCCGACACGCTCGCCGCGATGCGGCTGGCGCGCGAGAAGGGCGCGCGCGTGCTCGCGATCACCAACGTGATGGGCAGTCAGGCGACGCGCGACTCCGATGGCGTGCTGTTCACGCGCGCCGGCCTGGAGATCGGCGTCGCGGCGACCAAGACCTACGTCTCGCAGGTGGCGGCGATGCTGCTGCTGGCGCTGCGACTCGCCCAGGTGCGCGAGACCTTGCCGGCGGAGCGGGTCGCCGAGCTCGTCGCCGACCTGCGTGCGCTGCCGCGGCGGATCGACGAGCTGCTCGAACAGGTCGACGCGCCGGTTCGCCAGATGGCCGAGCACTGGCGCGACGCCGAGTTCTTCCTCTACCTCGGCCGTCACGCCGGGCTCGCGACCGCGCTCGAGGGCGCGTTGAAGCTGAAGGAGATCTCCTACGTGCCGACCGACGCCTACGCCGCCGGTGAGATGAAGCACGGCCCGATCGCGCTGCTCGACGAGCGGACGCCGGTCGTCTGCGTCGCCACCGACTCGCCGGTGCTCGACAAGGTGCTGTCGAACATCGCCGAGGTGCGGGCGCGTGGCGCGCACGTGCTCGCCGTCGCGACCCAGGGCAACGAGGCGGTCGCCGAGCACGCCGAGGAGGTCGTCTACGTTCCGGACGCCGACTGGCTGATCCAGCCGCTGCTCGCGGTGATCCCTCTGCAGCTGCTCGCCTACTACATCGCCCTTGGCCGCGGCTTGAACGTCGATCAGCCCAGGAACCTCGCAAAGACCGTCACGGTCGAGTGACTCGACTCTCCGACGCCGCGCGAACGATTCTTGGGGCCCTGGCCCCAACGATGCTTCGCTCGATCGGAGCGGCAGAGCGATGATCGGGATCGATCTTCTGGAGATCGAGCGCCTGGAGCGCGCGCTGGAGCGGCGGCCGCGGCTGGCCGAGCGGCTGTTCACGCCTGGAGAGCGCGCCTACGCCGCGGACAAGGCGCGCCCGGGGCAGCACCTGGCGGCGCGCTTCTGCGCCAAGGAGGCTGTGGCGAAGGCGCTCGGCCTAGAAGCGTGGGCATTTCGCGACGTGGAGCTGATCGCGACCGGCGCGGCGCCGGACGTTCGTCTCGGCGGCGCCGCCGCGGCGCGGGCGGAGCAGCTCGGCAAGCAGGTCGCGGTGTCGCTGACTCACACCGAGACGACCGCCGGCGCGGCGGCGATCCTGGTCTCGTGACCTCACTGCCGGACTGGCTGGACCCGCTCTACGACGCGGCCGAGATGCGCGCCTGCGACGCCTGGGCGATCGCCGATGAGGGCGTCCCGTCGCTTGACCTGATGGAGCAGGCGAGTCTTGGGCTGGTGCGACTGACGGCGCGTCTGGCGCGCCCCGGCTTGCCGATCCGGATCGTCGTCGGAGCTGGCAACAACGGCGGTGACGGCCTTGCGGCGGCGCGGTTGCTGCGCGAGGAGGGGAGAGTTGTCGACGTGCTGGCGGTTGCGCCGTTGGAGAAGCTCGGGGGCGACGCGCGCATCCAGCTCGAGCGGTTGCCGGGCGAGCCGCCGCAGCCATTCGCGGCCGAGCTGCTCGACGGCTCGGGAGCGATCGTCGACGCGATGCTCGGAACAGGCTTCGAGGGCGCGCCGCGCGAGCCCGTGGCCAGCGCGATCGTCGCGATCAACGCCGCCGCTGCGCCGGTGATTGCCTGCGATGTTCCGTCCGGGGTAGACGCCTCGACCGGAGAGGTGATCGGCGTCGCGGTGGCCGCGACGGCAACCGCCACCTTCCATGGCTCGAAGATCGGCCTCCACGTGGCTCCCGGAGCGATGCACGCGGGCGACGTCGAGGTTGTCGCGATTGGCCTTCCCCGTGGCGGGCCGCCGCCGGCTATCGCCGGCCTGATCTCCGAGCGCGTGCTCGACCTGTTCCCACGCCGCGAGCGCTTCGGATCGAAGTTCGACTCCGGCGTCGTGGCGATCGCCGGCGGTTCGCGCGGCTTGACCGGGGCGCCGACGCTGGCGGCGCTGTCGGCCGCCCGTGCCGGAGCCGGCTACATCCAGGTCGCCGTGCCCGACTCCGTTCAGCCCGTGCTCGCTCTGCGCCTGCTCGAGCAGATGGCGCACCACATGCCCGAGGCCGACGGCGCTCATGCACCCGACGGGGTGGAGCCCTTCCTCGAGCTCGCCGAGCGCGCCGGTTCCGTCGTGCTCGGCCCTGGGCTTGGACGCACCGATTCTGCTGTCGCGTTCGCGCGTGCCGTTGCGGCACGGGCTGAGGCGCCGCTGCTGATAGATGCCGACGGGCTCAACGCCCACGCCGGTGCACTGGAGTCGCTGCGCGAGCGCTCCGCGCCGACGCTGCTGACCCCGCACGCCGGTGAGCTCGGACGCCTGCTGGAGCGCGACTCGGCCGAGATCGAGGCCCACCGCCTCGCGTCGGCGCGCGAGGCCGCCGAGCGCAGCGGCGCGGTCGTTCTGCTGAAGGGCGACGACACGATCGTCGCCGCTCCGGGCGGCCCGGTCGCCGTCAGCCCGGGAGCCACGCCGGCGCTCGCGACCGCCGGCACCGGCGACGTGCTGTCGGGCTTGATCGGAGCGCTGCTCGCCAAGGGCGTCGCCCCGTTCGAGGCGGCTGCGCTCGGTGCGATCGCCCACGCCCGCGCGGGTCGCGTCGCGGCCGCCCGTCACGGCGCCGACCACACGATCGCCGGCGATGTCGTCGACGCGTTGCCCGAGGGATTCGGCTCCCGATCCCGATAAGGTCCGCGCCGTGCCAAAGACCGTCAGAGAGATCATGGAGACCGACACGCCGACCGTCGCTCCCAAGGACAGCGTCGAAGACGTCCTCGCGGTGCTGCGCGAGCACGAGTTGCCGGGCGTGCCGGTCGTCAACGACGGCGGGCGCTGCGTCGGGATCGTCACCGAGGCCGACCTCGTCCTCAGCGACGACAGCGGCGATCTCCACCTGCCGTACTACGTCAACATCTTCGGCGGCACGGTCTTCCTCGAGCCGATCAGTCATTTCGAGGACAAGCTGCGCAAGGCGTTCGCCTCGAACGCGGGCGACATGATGACCGCCGACCCCGACACCGTTGACGTCGACACGAGCATCGACGAGGCGGCAAAGCTGATCCACAAGTCCGGGCACAACCGGCTGCCGGTCGTCGAGCACGGGCGCTTCGTCGGCGTCGTCACCCGCCTCGACGTCCTCGGCGCGCTCGTCTCCTGAGATGGCCGCGCAGACGGCGGCGCGGGCGCTGGCGCGGGTCAGCGTCGGCGCGGTCGAGCGCAACTGCACGCATCTCCGCTCGCTGCTGACCGGCGGCGCCGCGCTGTGCGCCGTGGTCAAGTCCGACGGCTACGGCCACGGCGCCGTCGAATGCGCCCGCGCGGCTCAGCGCGGCGGCGCGACCTGGCTCGCGGTGGCAACCGCCGGTGAGGCGGCGTTGCTGCGCGCGGCCGGTCTGACGGGACGCCTGCTCGTGATGGGCTCGCTGACGCGCGCCGAGACCGCGACGGCGCTAGCCGCCGACGCCGACATCGTCGTCTGGGAGCCGGAGTTCGCGCGCGCGCTGGCCGAGCGAGTGGGGGAGAGCGGCCCGCCGGCACGGATCCACGTAAAGCTCGACAGCGGCATGGGCCGCCTCGGCGCGATCGATCCTGCCCAGGCCCGCGCGGTGGCGGACATCGCGGCAGCCGACGATCGGCTCGAGCTGGTCGGCTTGATGACGCACTTCGCGACCGCCGACGAGCTCGGCGACGACCACTTCCCGGCGCAGCTCGGCCGCTTCTCGGCGTTCGCGGACGAGCTGTCGGCGGCCCATCCGGGCCTGATCGTCCACGCGGCCAACAGTGCGGCCGTCTATCGCGAACCGGCCAGCCATTTCGACATGGCGCGCTGCGGAGTCGCGATCTACGGGCTCGATCCGTTTCAGGAGGATCCGGCGACGCACGGGCTCGAGCCGGCGCTCGCGCTCGAGGTCGCGGTTGGCGCCGTGCGACGCTTCGAAAACGGCTGGAGCGCCGGCTACGGCCGCCGATGGACGGCGGCCGGGCCGACCTGGGTGGCGACGCTGCCGATCGGCTACGGCGACGGCTGGCGCCGCGCGCTGACCAACGACTGCGACGTGCTGATCGGCGGTCTCCGTCGCCCGCTCGTCGGCACGGTCAGCATGGACAACGTGACAGTCGATCTCGGCGACGAGACGTCGGTCGTGCCCGGCGACACGGCGGTCCTGATCGGGCCGCAGGGCGACGAGCGGATCCTCGCCGAGGAGGTGGCGCGCCGGCTCGGCACGATCAACTACGAGGTCACCTGCGGCCTGACGGCGCGGGTGCCGCGGACGCACGAGCCGTGACCGCCGGCGCGCTCGCAGAGCGGCTGTCGGCTGCGGAGCCCGTGCGTGTGCTGCGTGAGGCCTTCGGCTCGGCTGGGATCGAGGCCTGGCTGGTCGGCGGCGTCGTTCGCGACGCGCTGCTCGAGCGACCGCTGACCGACGTCGACCTCGCCGTCGCCGGCGATGCGGAGGCGGCGGCCCAGGTCGCGTCGCGGGCGCTCGGCGGACCGCGCTTCCCGCTCTCCGAGGACTTCGGCGCCTGGCGCGTGCTCGGTCGCGACCGTGACGTCGCCTGCGACGTCTCGCCGCTGCAGGGCGAGACGATCGAGCAGGATCTCGCGCGGCGCGACTTCGCGCTCAATGCTGTTGCCGTACCGCTCGGCGGCGGCGAGCCGATCGACCCGTTTGGCGGTCTCGCCGACGCTGAGGCCGGTGTGCTGCGTGTGCTCGGTCCGCAGGCCTACGCCGATGATCCGTTGCGTGCGCTGCGGCTCGTGCGGCTGGCCGCCGAGTTGGCGATGGAGCCCGACGCCGAGACCGAGCGGCTGACCGCGGAGGTCGCGCCGCGGCTCGTCGAGCCCTCCGGCGAGCGCGTGTTCGGCGAGCTGCGCCGGCTGCTGACGGCCCCTGGTGCGCTGGACGGATTGGAGCTGGCACGGCGGCTCGGGGTGTTGGAGGCCGTCTTGCCGGAGATCGCCGCGCTCCAGGGCGTCGAGCAGAGCCACTACCACCACCTCGACGTCTACGGCCATACCGTGGCGGTGCTCGAGCAGCAGATCGAGCTGCTGGCGCCTGGCCGTCTGGAGGAGCTGTTCGGCGACCAGGCCAGCGAGCTGCGCGCGGTGCTCGACGAGCCGCTCGCCGATGGGCTGACCCGTGCCGAGGCGCTGCGCTTCGGGGCGCTGTTCCACGACGTCGCGAAGCCGCAGACGCGTGGCGTCCGCGCGGACGGCCGCGTGACGTTCATCGGCCACGACGCGGCCGGACAGGAGCTGGTCGGCGAGATCTTCCGCCGCCTGCGCGTCAGCGAGCGGCTGCGTAGCCACGTCGGGGCGCTGGCTCGTCACCACCTCGCACTCGGCTTCCTCGTTCACGAACGACCGCTCGACCGGGCCAAGATCTACAGCTACCTGTCGCGCTGCGATCCGGTCGCGGTCGACGTGTCGGTGCTCTCCTGCGCCGACCGGCTCGCGACCCGCGGCCGCAATGCGGAGCGGGCGATCGCGGCGCACCTCGAGGTCGCCCGCGAGCTGATCGGACCGGCGCTGCGCTGGCACGCCGACGGGCCGCCGCGGCCGCCACTACGCGGCGACGAGCTGGCCGCTGCCGTCGGCATCGAGCCCGGGCCCGAGCTCGGGCGGTTGATCGCTCGGCTGAGCGAGGCCGTCTATACCGGTGAGGCGACGACGCGCGACGAGGCGGTCGCGCTCGCCCGCGAGCTATTGGCTGCGGGCTGGTAGCGTTTTAAGACGGTATGCCGGCCCCAAGGCCGGCGCAGAGACGAGAAAGGCGCTTTGGCAAAAGAGGAGAAGATCGAGATGGAGGGCGAGATAAGCGAGGCCCTCCCGAACACGATGTTCCGCGTGAAGCTCGACAACGACCACGAGGTCCTCGGGCACATCTCGGGCAAGATGCGCAGGCACTACATCCGCATCCTGCCGGGCGACCGCGTGAAGATCGAGCTGTCCCCGTACGACCTGGACCGGGGCCGCATCACCTACCGCTACAAGTAGCGATCGCGGTCGCTACAAGTAGGAATCCGAAACTCGGGGGCGAACCCCGTGTTGGAATCCCGACATGAAGCGCTATCTCATCCCAGCCCTCGCTGTCGCCGTGCTCGCGCTTCCCGCGGGCGCGCAGGCCAAGGTCATCGAGCTCGGCGCCGGTGGCTCCCCGCCGGCCGCTTCGAACTGCCCGAACGACCCCTGCGTCGCCGCCTACCAGGTGACCGCCTACCAGGGCCGCGCCGGATCGCTGAAGAATCCGTTCGTGGTGCCGCGCCCGGGCAAGATCGTCGCCTTTACCGTGTCGCTCGGCAAGCTGACCGACACCCAGATCGAGTTCTTCGACGGCCGCTTCGGCGACGACCCGCAGGTCCAGCTCTCGATCCTGCGCCGCAGCACGAAGAAGGGCAAGAAGGGCAACCACCGGCTGATGCGCCAGAGCGAGGTCTACGACGTCTCGCGCTTCCTCGGCTCGACGCCGACCTTCGCTCGCGGCTGGCCGCTCAAGGTCGGCAAGGACGCCCGCGTCGCGCTCACCGTCCCGACCTGGGCGCCGGTGCTCGACACCGTCGATCTGGCGCGCAGCGACTGGTGGCGAGCCTCGCGCGCCAAGGACGATTGCGGCAAGGACGACAAGCTCAGCCCGCCGTCGGTCCAGGACGAGGTCGGCGAGATCATCGACTACCAGTGCACCTACTTCAACTCGCGCCTGCTCTACACCGCCACCTACATCCCGGATCCGAAGCCGACCGACGGATCCGACAAGAAGGCCAAGAAGAGCAGCCAGGCCGCCGCGGTGGCCAGCAGCACGGCGCTCGGGTCCGCCAGGGCGGTCGCCGGCGGCGCACTCGCCCCGTAGCCCTCGTGTAAACACTCTGGAAGCGCCGCAACGGCGGCGTTACCATCGAAGTGATGTCCACAGAGGGGTGGATCTTCATGGTTGGCTTCCGCGTCTTCGACGTCGGCCTACTGGTCGCGTGGCTGATCTGGTTCTTCCGCCTGCGTGAGGACGGTGGCGCCGATCCACCCGAGGAGGGCGGCGGCGGTGGAGGCGGCGGCGACAGCCGCAAGCCGGGCCCCCGCCGCGGTCCCGGCGGCGGTGGAATCCGCCTGCCCAACGGCCCGTGGCGGGCGGGCTGGCGTCGTCGCGACGGCCACCCGCACACCTTTCGCCGTCCCGGTCGCCCCGGACGCCTCGTGCCCCAGCCGGTTCCGACTCGGGTGCGGTCTCCGCTGCCTGGACGCGCTCCTAGCCGCGGCTAGGAGTGGGCCGGCATTCTGCGCCCACAATGGGGGCAGTCGTTGAGGTCCTTCTGGACCAGCTGCTCGAGCGAGCAGCCGCACATGCGCAGATTCTCGACCGAGTAGGGGAGGTTGCTCGGCGACGGCGCGAGCGGGATCAGCTTGCCGACGACCTCGAACGGCTGACCGGTCTTGGCGTCGACGTACTCGATGCCGGGCTCGACCTCGCGGATCGTCTCGCGGTCGCTGCGGGTGCGGAGGCGGTACTGCTGACGGGGCGGCATAGGCGGGGCAGATTACCAACGCGGGCGGCGTCGGCTCTCCCTGGCAGCATGCGCTGCCATGCGTGTCCTGATCTTCCACGGCTACCTGCTGCGCGGCACCGGCAGCAACATCTACAACGTCAGCTTGGTGCGGGCGCTGGCGGCGCTTGGCCACGAGGTCTGCCTGCTCTGTCAGGAGCGTGCCGCCGACGAGCTCGACCTGCCGGCGAGCGTGACGATCGTCAACCCGGACATCGGCCGTGTCCTGCCGGTCTACGTCGCCGACAGCTATGCGAACTTCGACGCGGTCCGCTTCGCCGATCTCAGCGACACGCAACTCGACCACTACCTCGACGCGAACGTGGCGGCGGTGCGCAAGGCCGTCGAGGAGTTCCGCCCGGATGTGGCGCTGGCGAACCACGAGGTGATGGGGCCGGCAATCCTCGCCCGCGGTCTCGGGGGGCAGGTGCCGTACGCGGTCAAGATCCACGGCAGCGCGCTCGAGTACACGGTCCGTCCCGAGCCGGAGCGCTTCCTGGCGTACATGCTCGAGGGGCTGCGCGCGGCGTCCGGCGTTCTGGTCGGCTCGCTGCACACCGCGCAGAGCCTGTGGGAGGTCGCCGGCGACCCGGAGCTGCCGGCCAAGACCCGCCTCGGTCCGCCGGGCGTCGACGTTGCCGCCTTCCGACCCCGGTCGCCGAGCGACGCGGCCGCTGGTCTGGCCGAGCTGGCCGACCGCCTCGGCGGCACTGCTCCGGGCGGTTGGGGCGGTGAGGCCGGCGCGTCCGATGCGCTGCGCGCGTTCGATCCGCGCGTGGAGAGGATCGTCGGCTATGTCGGCAAGCTGATCGTCTCGAAGGGGGTCGACCTGCTGCTCGCTGCCTGGCCGCTGGTCAGCGCGCGGGTCCCGGACGCGCGGCTGCTGATCGTCGGCTTCGGCGGCTACCGCGAGACGCTCGGCGAGCTGGTGGCGGCGTTGAGACGCGCGGATCTCGCCGCGCTGCGCGCGATCGCCGCGGCGGGGCGCGAGCTGGAGGGCGGTCCGGCGGGCGTGCTGACCTATCTGACGGCCTTTCTCGACGGGCTCGACGGCGCGGCTCGCGACGCCTACCTGGCTGCCGCGCCCGCGGCCGCTGAGCGGGTCCGCTTCAGCGGCAGCCTCGAGCACGACGATCTCCCGGGCGTGTTGCCGGCGTTCACCGCCCAGGTCGTGCCGAGCACGTTCCCGGAGGCGTTCGGGATGGTCGCGGCGGAGGCTGCCTGCAGCGGCGCGCTGCCGCTCTCCGCCGATCACTCCGGACTCGCGGAGGTGACCGCGGCGCTGGCGCCAGCCTTGCCGGAGCAGCAGCGCTCGCTGCTCTCGTTCGAGCGCCGTCCGGAGGCCGTCGAGCAGATCGCCGATCGACTGATTCGCTGGCTCGAGCTACCCGCGGACGAACGTGCCGAGGCTGTCGCGGCGTTGTCCCAGGTGGCCCGCCAGCGCTTTGGCTGGGAGGGCGTCGCGAACGGTGTGATCGCCGCGGCCGAGGGCCGCCTCCACCAACTGCCTGTCCCCGGTGGTTCGGACTCGCCTTCCAGCCCCCTCAGCGGGTAGTGTTCCGGCCCGTGAGGAGTGGATCGCAGAGGCTCGCCGCCGTGGCAGCTATCGCGGCGGTAGTCGTGGTCGCGGTGTCCGGCTGCGGCCGTGAAGATCCCGATTTCGTGACCGGCAAGCAGCTCTTCGTCGAGAAGTGCGGCGCCTGCCACACGCTCGCGCGTGCTGGCACCACCGGCGTCAGCGGCCCGAACCTCGACGAGGCGTTCGGACCGGCCCGTCGCCAGGGGCTCGGCACGGGGACCTTCGAGGGCGTTGTCGCCGACCAGATCGCCAATCCGCTGCGCGCCAGCGCGATGCCGGCGAAGCTCGTGACCGGCCAGGACGCCAAGGACGTCGCGGCCTACGTTGCGGCTGTCGCCGGCGTGCCCGGGGAGGACGAGGGCAAGCTGGCCGCCGCCGGCACGCCCGAGGTCTCGAACAAGCCGATCGCCGCCAATGGCGGCAAGCTTGAGATCGACGCCAACCCGACCGGCGCGCTCGCCTTCGCGAGCACCAAGGCGCAGGCCCCGCCCGGGATGATCGAGATCCTCAGCCTCAACGAGGCGCCGATCCAGCACAACATCGCGATCAAGGACGCCGGCGGCAAGCTCGTCGAGGGCGCGGTCGTCGGTACTGGCGGCACCTCGAAGCTCAACGCCAACCTGAAGCCCGGCAAGTACGAGTTCCTCTGCACCGTGCCTGGGCACGAGGAGGGCGGCATGAAGGGCGAGCTCACCGTTCAGTAGCTTCCGTTAGGCTCACCTAACTTAGGTGGTCCTTACTTCTCTCGAAACGGAGCTTTTGGATGAGTCGGTTGCGGGTCTCGATGGTTCTCTGCGTGCTCGCTCTGGGCGCGCTCGGCGTCGGTTGTGGCAGTGATGACGGCGATTCGACGACCGAGGCGTCGTCGGACTCGGCACAGCTCGCGGCGGTCAAGGACTACCTGACCGAGCACAGTGCGCAGCTCCAGCAGGAGGTCGGCAAGCTCCAGGACAGCGCCGACGCCTACTACGACCTCGCCAAGTCGGTCGACTTCGACTACGCGCAGCTGCTCGAGGAGCACTGCCCGGAGGTCGAGCAGCAGCTCAGCGACGCCAAGCAGGCGTTCGTCGCCGCCAACCCCAACTACGAGGAGATGGAGGGGATCGTCGCCGGCGTGCCGCGGCTGTCGCACTACGACGTCGACATCGACGCCGGCTCGGACGCCTCCGATCCCGAGAGCGCCGTCTCGTTCAGCCTGACGCTCGACGACGGAACCAAGCTCAAGCAGCCGGGCAACCTCTTCTTCCTGACCGAGACCGCGCTCTGGGGCACCAACCCGGATCTCGTCGCCAAGGACGTCGAGTCCGACGTCGACTGCGACGGCAAGGTCGAGTTCGGCGAGGGCCTTCCCGACGCGAAGATCTTCAAGGCGGCGACGGCCGAGTTCGCCGCCCAGGCGAAGTCGCTCGACGAGGACGCGCAGGCGTTCGAGCCGACGCCGTCCGATGCGCTGACGTCGATCGTCGTGATGACACCGACGATGAGCGAGTACTTCGGCCAGTGGAAGAACACTGCCTTCGTCGCCGGCAAGGGCGATCAGAAGGAGCAGAGCTTCGTCGCGACCTCGCGCCTGTCGGACATCGCCGACATCCTCGAGGGGATCGCCTTCACCTACGCGGAGATCGAGCCGCAGATCGCGGCCGAGAGCCCGCAGCAGGCGAAGCAGACCAAGCGCGAGCTCAACCAACTGCTGGCGTTCGCCGCCGACCTGCGTGACCGCGAGGAGAACGGCGAGAAGTTCACTCCGCAGCAGGCGGATCAGCTCGGCAGCGAGGCTCAGGCGCGAGCCGAGGCGATCGCCGGCCAGGTGACCCAGTCCGCCCAGCAGCTGGGCATCGAGCTGCAGGAGAGCTGAGTCCGGGGTGCGTGCGGGCAGACGAGTGTCACGACCGTACGCGGCGGCGGTTGCCGCGGCGGTCGCGCTCGTCGTGCTCGCCTTTGCGGCGACCGCGGTAGCGGCTCCGCCCTGGCAGGTCGCGGACACGATCCGCGCCGACCTGTTCGAGGCGCAGACCGAGCTGCTGCTCGCCGAGCCGGGGCGGCAGGGCGGATCGCGTAGCGGCGCGCTCGACGACGCCGAGCGCGCTGTCTCAGGGTCGCTAGAGCGCGATCTGGCACGCGACGCCCCGAGCGCCCTGGCCGAGCTGCACGCGGCGTTGCGCGCGGCGCGGCGCTCGCTTGCCGGCGGCGACGAGGTAGGCCTGGCGGCAGCGCGGGGGAGGGCGATCGCCGCTCTGCGCCAGGGCGCGTTCGCGGTCGCCGTGAAGTCCGCCGCGCGCGGCGACGCGCGCGAGGCGCGCGAGTGGCTGCTCGTGCGCGACTTCCGCCAGAGCACGCGCTTCACGCGCCCCGGAGTCGACGCGACCGCGGCGCTGATCGGCATGGAGACGGGCGACGTCAAACCGGCCGACGCCGCCTTGCAGGTGCGCAAGGATCTGCTCGACGCCTACCAGTCGCGGCTCGCGACGAATCTCGACGCCGCCGCGCAGGCGGGCGAGCGCGGCTTCAGGCCGCGCTTCGCCGAGGCGGCGGCGCTGGCGGCCGGCTACTGGCCGATCCTCGCGCCGGAGTACCGCGAGCAGCGCGGAGCGGCCGAGACGGCGGCGACGAGCCGCGACTTCGCGACGCTGGCAAGGGCCGCGGCCGCTGGCGATCTGGCCTCGTTCGAAGCGGCCCGCGAGCGCGTCAAGCGCGACTTCAGCGGCTTCACCGCGGCGCCGTTCACACCCGAGGAGCAGGCACGGCGCGCCGGCCAGCTGACCCGCTTCCTCGACCTGATCCCGATCGAGTACCGCGACGGCACCGAGGACGGCCGCGTGACGATCCCCTTCGAGCTCCAGGAGGCGGTCGCCTTCCACGACGGGATCGAGCAGTCTTTCGCCGACTTGCAGGCCGAGCTCGCCGAGCGCGATCCGGCCGCGGTGGCGGCGGTCGAGCGCGACCTCGACAAGCTCGGCGGCTACATCGACGACGCGCACGAGCGTGTGGCCGTGGTCCCGGAGGAGGACGTCGAGGCGCTCCACGACCGGATCTCCGATCGGCTCGACGCGCTGTTCCCGGACGAGTGGAAGGACGGCGGGTCGGAGGTCGACTACGACCTCGTCGAGATCGCCGTCGACCAGCTCGTGGCGGCGGCGAACGCCGGCGAGTGGGACCAGGCCGAGCAGGCACGGCTGTCGGCGTATGCCTTCTTCGAGTTCGGCCCCGAGCCGGAGCTGCGCGCTTTCGATCCGGGCCTGGTCGTCGATATCGAGGGGCTGTTCTGGTACGGGGCGCGCGACGCGGAGGGGCTGGCGGCGCTGATCTCCTCGCGCGCGGCGCCGAGCGAGGTCCGTGAGACGACGCTCGACCTGACCGACGCGCTCGACGAGGCGCGCGCCAAGACGGGGGAGGGCGCGAGCGCCACGACGACGATCGTCAACGCGGCGCTGATCGTCTTCCGCGAGGGGCTCGAGGCGATCCTGATCATCGCCGCGATCACCGCGAGCATGATCGGTGCGCGCCGTGAGCTGCGCCGACCGATCTACCGTGGAGCGCTGCTAGCGCTGCCGGCCAGCGTGGTCGGCTACATCGTCGCTGTGGCGATCCTCGGCTCGCTGCAGCGCTACGGCGAGAAGGTCGAGGCGGTGGTCGGCCTGCTGGCCGTCGCTGTGCTGCTGCTGGTCCTCAACTGGTTCTTCCACAAGGTCTACTGGACCGAGTGGATCGCCGGGCACCGCAAGCGCGGCAAGGAGCTGACCGCCGGCGCCGTCGCGGGCGCGGCGGCCGGGACCGCGACGGTCGCCGGTCTCTACGTGCTCGGCTTCACGAGTGTCTTCCGCGAGGGCATGGAGACGGTGCTCTTCCTCCAGGCGCTGCAGCTCGCCTCGGGCACGGCAATCGTCGTCGCCGGCGTCGCACTCGGCCTCGCCGGCACCGCGCTCGTTGGCCTCGCGACCTTCAAGCTCGAGCAGAAGCTGCCCTACAAGCGGATGCTGATCGTCACCGGCGTCCTGATCGCCTTCGTGCTGTTCGTGATGGTCGGCAACACGGCACGCTCGATGCAGGGAGTCGGCTGGCTGCCGGTCCACACGCTCGACATCGACTTCCCGCTCTGGATGGGCACCTGGCTCGGCGTCTATCCGACGGTCGAGACGCTTGGCGCCCAGGTGCTGGCGCTCGTCTTCGTGATCGGCAGCTACTACGCCGCGGAGTGGTACCGCAAGAACAAGGCTCGGCCGGCGGCACCCAAGCAGCCAGCGCCAGCTCAGACGACCAGTGCCGCCAACTCGTCCGCGATCAACGGTGATGCAACCGCGAGGCCGAACGGCTCGCCCGGCAATGGCAGGACCGCGGCGCCGGCCTCCGATGCGATCAGCGAGCCGGCCGACCAGTCCCACGCGTTGAGTCCGCGCTCGTAGTAGCCGTCTAGACGGCCACAGGCGACCATGCAGAGGTCGAGCGCTGCGGCGCCGGCGCGCCGGATGTCGCGCACCAGCGGCAGCAGCTTCGCGGCGACCTCGGCCTGGGTGGCACGACGCTCGGCGGAGTAGCCGAAGCCGGTCCCGATCAGCGCCGTGTCGAGGCTCTCGACAGCGCTGACGGCGATCTGCGCGCCGTTCAGCCGCGCGCCCCGGCCGCGCTCGGCGGTGAAGGTCTCGCGATGCAGCGGATCGTGGACGACGCCGACGAGCGCACCGTCCTCGTCCTCGAGCGCCACGCTTACGACCCACGCCGGGAAGCGGTAAAGGTAGTTGGTCGTCCCGTCGAGCGGATCGACCACCCAGCGTCGCCCGTTCGCGCTCTCAGCCGTCGAGCCCTCCTCGCCGAGCAGCCCGTCATCCGGCCGCTCGGCCGCCAGCAGATCGCGGATCAGCGCCTCTGCGTCACGGTCAGCATCCGACACCATGTCGGTCCGCGACGACTTCTCCTCGACGCCGCTCGCCGGTCCGTCATAGCGCTGCATCAGCAGCGCGCCCGCGGCCCGCGCCATCCGCTCGGCTAGCGCCAGATCCGCCTCGCCGCTCAGAGCGCCCGCACCACCAGAACGATCAAAACGACCGCCAAGGCCACGCCGCCGACCCACAGCAACAGCTGGAACGCCCCCTGCTCGGAGGTGAGCGGGTTGCGCACGCTAGATGATGTAGACGGTCGTGTAGACCACGATCCACATCACGTCGACGAAGTGCCAGTAGATCCCGGGGATCTCGACGCCGAGGTGCTTCTCGGCCGAGAAGTGACCGCGGAAGGCACGGATCGTGGCGAACAGCAGCAGCGTCAGCCCGACGAAGACGTGTGCGCCGTGCAGGCCGGTCAGGCCGTAGAAGATTGACGACTGTGCGTTCTCGGAGACGGCGAAGCCGATGTGGAAGTACTCGTTAATCTGGATGCAGAGGAAGGTCGCGCCGAGCAGCAGCGTCGTCAGGAGGCCAATCCGCATCGCACGGCGGTTCTCGTGGCGAGCGCCCTCGAGCGCCCAGTGCATCGTGAAGCTCGACGAGACGAGGATCGCCGTGTTGACGCCGGCAATCGCGACCGGCAGGTGCTCGCCAGCGGCTGGCCAGGCGTCGCCATTCACGACCCGAATGAAGAAGTAGGCCGTGAAGAACGCCCCGAAGAGCATCACCTCAGAGATGATGAACAGCAGCATCCCGAGGAACTGCGGGTCGAGCCGCGACGATTGGTGCGCCGCCGGCGGGCCGTGGTGCTCGTGCTCGTCGTGGTGCGCCGGCGTCGGGACCGGCACGCCCGGAGCTGGAACCGAGGCGGACTCCATCAGGCGCTCGCCTGCTCGAGGTCTTCCGCCGACACCACGTGGTGGACCGGCTTGTCGGTCGAGGCCTCGACCCGTCCGACGAGATCGGAGCGCAGCCAGCCGGAGCGGGTCGCCGGGAAGGTCGAGATGACGATCTCGTCGATGCCGTAGAAGTGCAGCGCCTGCTGGATCGCCGTGTACGGATCGGGGTGGGTGACCTGGCCGATCGCGTCGAGGCCCTCGTCGGTCAGCCGCTTGAGCGTGTGGGCGAGGCGCCGGTGGGCGTCGTCCTCGCCGGCGCCGCCCTGCGGGCAGACGACGATGAAGCGGTGCGGGCCCTCGGCGGCGAGCTGCTTGAGCTGGTCGATCAGCGCCTGGCCGCCAACCGTCTGGTTGGCGACGACGAGCGTGCGGATGCC